>NZ_JACJFH010000060.1:0-29458 GCF_014164495.1 Pseudoalteromonas sp. SG41-5
CTCGTTGCTCGTTGCTCGTTGCTCGTTGCTCTAGCAGCTTTTTATTTATTCGGGTATCATTTGCGCAACTTTGATTATCAGTTGCTATTTATGACCACGTTAAGTGCTAAGGAAAATATTCAAGCCATTGTTAAGGCGATTAAAGCTGAAGAAGCTAAGCTTCGTCAAAAGCACCCGTTATTAGCCCATCAAAATACTATCGGGATGGCTATTTTATTATTATCACTCAGTGCGTTAATTGGGGTTGGTGCACTTTATTACTTTGCTATTATCCCCGCGTGGCTATGTATTATTTTAGCAGCCATTGCAGCGTCAATTTCCCACGAGCTTGAACACGACCTGATCCATAAACAGTACTTTAGTAACCAGCCTTTTCTACATAACTTTATGATGCTAACAGTGTGGCTAATGCGCCCAAATACTATTAGCCCATGGTATCGCCGTAAAATGCATTTACATCATCATAAAGTGTCGGGTACTGAGCAAGACTTAGAAGAGCGCTTAGTGGGTAATGGCATTAAAAAGCCATTGTTACGGGCGTTGGTAATTGTTGATGGCTTACTCGGCTTGTTAATTAACGCTAAACGTTTTAGTAAAGAAATCAAAGGGTTTAGCTTTTTTAAGGTATTTAACGCAGGGTTTCCGGTTACCACAGCGTACTTTGCTATTTTATACAGCGTAATTGTGTTCCATTTAGTTGATTTATTTACCCCACTTGTGGCTAATTCGCCGGCGTTGTTGCTAGATACTATGGCGGTGTTTGAGTTTTTAATGGTGGTGTTGATTGTGCCTAATATTGTGCGTTCAAGTTCATTAAATTTTGTGACTTCATCAATGCATTACTATGGCGGCGTTAATAACATGCTGGAGCAAACGCATGTTTTAACGAGTCGCTTGTTCGCACCGTTTAACTTGTTTTGTTTTAACTTTGGCCATACCCATACGATTCACCATTTTGTGCCGAATCAACCGTTTTATTTACGCCAAATGATCAGCAAGAAAGTGCTTGAGGTAATGAAAAAACACGGTGTTCGCTTTAACGATTTTGCTAGCATCAAACAAGCAAATCGCTATCAAGCTTCTTAATATCAAGATACCAATTACTAATTGACCTCAAGTTAAGTTAAGGTTTTAAAGTCGTTATCTAACTCAATATTTAGGTAACGACTATGAACCTTAATCAAATTACTTTACCCGTCTGTGACATCGAAAAAGCAAATCAATTTTACCTGGCCATGGGCTTTACACAAATTGTAAAAACGGATCATTACTCACGCTTTGAGTGCTCTAATAAAGCTACATTTTCTTTATTATTAACTGATGATGTGTTTAGTAATGGCGCGGTTATATATTTTGAAAGCGCAGAACTAGAAAAGTGGGTCGCGTCACTAAAAGCTAAGGGCTTTGAGTTTGAATCAGCGATCACCGAGCAGCGTTATTTATGGCGAGAAGCGGTGTTAAAAGACCCATCAGGCAATAAAATTAAACTTTATTGGGCGGGGTATAATCGGCTGAATCCACCATGGCGAGTTGAAATTACAGATTGATCGTATTCTTGCTATGTCGGGTATAAAGATATTTTGTAGAAGAGTCTGTTATGTTTGATAGTAGCCAAGTGTCTAGAATTATCGAGATGGCGTGGGAAGATCGCACGCCATTTGAAGCCATTGAAAACCTTTATGGTTTAAATC
Source organism: Pseudoalteromonas sp. SG41-5 (assembly GCF_014164495.1). Lineage (NCBI taxonomy): Bacteria > Pseudomonadati > Pseudomonadota > Gammaproteobacteria > Alteromonadales > Pseudoalteromonadaceae > Pseudoalteromonas > Pseudoalteromonas sp. SG41-5. Next base: position 1,692 of record NZ_JACJFH010000060.1, read on the forward strand.
ATTCCCAGTTAGTTAGTTTTATGCGCGACAATATCTCATCGGGTTCGTTTAAAGTCTGGCGCAAGCGCCATGCTGGCCGTACAACAAAACATTTAAAATTACGCAATCCCGCTATTATGCGCAGCCACTGTAAAACCCAGTATAAAAACCGTTAATGACCTAAACGTTTGTTGAAAATACAAGGGAAGTTGGCGTAAAGTGATACCACTTTAGTTAGTTAAAATTCTATGTAGGGATCTTAAATGCAAATTACCGGACGTTGTCATTGTGGGGAAGTTACTTACCATGCTGAAGTTGATGAAAATAAAGTAATAAATTGTCATTGTACTGATTGCCAAATTATCGCAAGTTCCCCATTTCGCACTGTGGTTATATCACATCCTAACGCGGTTACGTTTACTGCAGCTGTGCCGAAAGAATATATAAAAACAGCCGAAAGTGGTAATAAGCGTGCACAGGGATTTTGTGGTAATTGCGGCACCTCTTTGTATGCAACGTCAGTCGGTGATGGCGATAAAATTTATGGCCTACGTATTGGGGCTATTGAGCAGCGTGAGCAACTTATACCTAAAGCACAAATTTGGTGTCGTTCAAGCCCATCTTGGTTAAAAGAGCTAAACACTATAACTGGCTTTGATACTGTGCCTTAAGCGTCTAATTTCGTAATGTATATTACTATTATGCGCGCTCTAACAATTTTGCAAAAGATAAATTAGCGCGCATTGCTACGTTTATATCTGCTTTAATAGCCAGTGAATTGATCACGGCATTTATGTGTGCTGCTTCAAATTGCGAATCAAGACATGTAACTAAATGGGCTTGAAGCAGAGCTTGAAAATTATCGTCCACCGCCAATGCCCCCAGCTTTATTGCCAAGTAACAGTGATGAGAAAGCCTGCTTTGGGCGCTGTTTATTTTAGTCGTGGATAGGTGTTCAATTTCTTGCTCAACCAATGCTGTACGATTTGGCTGTCTTTGCAAACATATTTGTTTTAGCACGTTTAGGCTATTTAACGCCCGAGGGGCACCAATGTAGGTAACCATATAAGAAAATGCACTATTAAGCTCATCAATGGTATGTCCTTTATCTAAGGCTTCGTTCAACAAGTTTTTTAGACGATATAACTCCCCCATTGCTGCAAGTGCGGCAATAGCTGCAACAAACGGGTATTTTGTGTGGTTATTTACTTTAAGCATAATGTCTCTTTAAAAATTAAATTGTTAAAAAGCAAAAATATCGCAGTAGGTAAGCTTTACCTTAGGCTGCTTAATTTGCTGTTTAAAATAGTGCGTAGAGAAGTGAATTATTTGGGTTTTTATAGTGATAACCTGTCAGCGCATTAATATGCCTGAGCGAATATTTATTATTACTGATAATGGCTAAATGTGTTTGTTAAAACCAATGTGTTTTTTGCCTAAAACAACAGATCGTGATTGTTTTTAATATTTATGAGTGTGCTTAGTGCTAAGCTTTGATTAAAGTATGATGAGATCAAATTAAAACGCGATGACTAGTAAACAGACCTTAACCGAATCCGTGTTAGCAATTGCTACACACGATGGTATTTTTAACACTCAGATAGATGCGCTTAAATTAGTACGTCGCAGCAATGTGTCTGAGCCTATGCCATGTGTTTATGGGCTTGGTTTAGGCATAACTGTGCAAGGTGGCAAGCGTGTTACCTTGGGCGAAGATATTTATGATTATGCAGAAGGACAAACATTAGTTGCCTCTGTTGATGTGCCAGTTGTAAGCCATATTACTTCAGCGTCTATACAACGCCCTTTTTTAGGGTTGCACTTATGTATCGACAGTAAAGTTTTAGGTCAAGCAGTTGCTAATATGGATTTTTCATCTCAAGATTGTGTAGCTCGTCAATGCGCTATGTCGGTAGTCGATGCTGATGAGGGCCTTTTAGATGCTATAAATAGGCTGATTAAATTATTAAACGAGCCTAAGCTGCTTTTGCAACTAGCCCCTTTAATCCAAGAGGAGATTGTTTTTCGGTTATTACAAAGCCCACATAGTTATCAATTAAGGCAAATAGTAACCGCAGGATCCGCTAGTCAAAAAATAGCTAAAATTTTATATTGGTTAAAACAAAATTATAAAGATGATTTTTCGATAGTTGACTTAGCTGCTGAGGCGCATATGAGTGAATCAACGTTTCGCCAGCACTTTCGAGAAGTGACTAAACTCAGCCCTTTGCAATATATCAAGAATTTACGTTTACAAGAGGCGAGGCAATTAATGCTGAATCAGCGCCTTGATGCGAATACGGCTGCTTTGCAAGTGGGCTATGAAAGCGCCTCACAATTTAGCCGAGAGTACACCCGATTTTTTGGTCGTCCTCCTCTTAAAGATATAAATGCATTGCGTTTAAGCAATGCATTTATTTAGGCATGTAGTTAGGTATTGCTGTCACTTCTCATGGTGATATTACGTCCACCTAAATAACCAAATACGGCGCACAATGCACTCGCAAAAGCACATAACCATAAGGTGGTTGTCCAATTGCCAAAGTAGCTATGTAATGAGCCTGCGATAATCGGCCCAGAGGCGGCAAGTAAATAGCCCAAGCACTGTGCCATGCCTGAAAGTGATGTAGCCTGACGGGTGTCATGAGTACGTAAGCTAATAAACGATAAACCTAAAATAAAGCAGGCGCCTGAGCAAAATCCTAAGGTGACTGCCCACAAAGAGGCAAACTCAGGTAAATAGAGCAGCCCAAGTGAGCATGTTGCGGCTATTAGTGCTAACAAGCTGGTTAAAATACGTTGATCTTTAAGCTTTGCCAGCAGTGGTATTAAGATAATGCCAGGCACTGCAGACGCTACTTGAAAGGCACCTTGTAGCGCACCCGCATGCTGAGCTGTATGGCCACCTTCAAGCAAAATGCTCGGCAACCAACTAATCATAATATAGGTAAAAAATGAATTTAATCCCAGCAGTAAGGTAATCTGCCACGCAAGCGCCTCGTGCCATACTTTGTTGGTGTTGACACTCGCCAGTAGATCTTTTGTTGGCTTAGTATGAAGTTTTAACTGTGGTAGCCAAATAACAATACTCACTAGGGTAAGTAAGCCATAACAAGCAAGGGCTAATTGCCAGCCGATACTTTTATATTCAGCCAGCGGAATAATAAGCGCGGCATAACTACCACCAAAAATTCCCATTGCTAGTACGTAAGTAGAGGTCATCACTGCCACTTTATGCGGGAAGTCGCGTTTAATTAAGCTCGGTAACAGTACGTTACCAATTGCGATACCGATGCCAATGACTGCTGTACCTAAGTAAAGCATTGGCATAGAGTCAATTAGCCGCGAAGCCAAGCCCAAACCAATCAGAATAAGCGCAATAAACAGTGATATTTCTAAGCCTTGTTTTTTAGCAAGACTTGCCGCCATCGGGCTGGCTAAAGCAAAGGCAATTAACGGCAGTGTTGTGAGCATACCGGCTTGCGAAGGGCTTAAGTTAAAGGTCAAAATTATTTGCTCAAGCACAGGAGCAAGCCCTGTAACGGGGGCGCGTAAGTTAGCGGCAATAAAAATAATGCCTAAAATTAAAATCGCAGTGGAAAATAAAGTCCGTTTAATTGGAGTTGAATACAAAACTAAAGTCACCAAGTAGATGGCAGGTAGCGTAATTATACCCCAACGCAACTGACGTTGATATTAAATTGCCAGCTGATTACTCTTTAAATTTGAATAACTTATTCTTAACAATTCCTTGTTCAGCAGGGTATTTTAAAAATAATTAACCCCACTTTTTATAGTCATCCGTTAATAACCTTACTAATTACGAATTTAATAGATAACAAGGTGACTTTATGAATAACAAGATTACTAATGCCCAGCAGGTTAATTTACGTTTAACTATGTTGAGCCTTGCGGTGATAGTTAGCTTAACTGGCTGTGAGCAAAGTGCGCCACATGAGGTTGATAAACAACAAAGCCAAGTAAACAACGCGGCGCCAATTAATCAAACCGATGAGCAGCAATTGGAGCTGCAAGCTCAAAAAATACAGATGCAACATGCCGTAAGATATACGGCAATGCCACAAGGAATGATGCATGAAAGCGTTGCTATGCCGCGCTCTGAATTACAGCTACAGCCGATGCCACGGACTCCAATTGATGATGTAGTCGTAGTGTCAGAACAAGAACGTGAAAACTATTTGAAATCCCAGCAAAACCCAGTAAAACAAGTTGGTACTGAACCGGTTTCAACCTTTTCAATTGATGTTGATACGGGCAGTTACAGCAATACTCGGCGTATGCTCAATATGGGGAAATTACCACCTAATGACGCAGTGCGTGAAGAAGCTTTTATTAATTATTTTGACTACGATTACAGTGCACCCAATAGCATAGCTACACCTTTTAATGTTCATACCGAGATGGCAACAGCTCCTTGGAATGAGCATCGGCAACTGTTAAAAATTGGCATTAAAGGTTTTGAGATTGAAAAAGCCGATTTAAAGGCAGCGAATTTAGTGTTTTTACTGGATGTATCTGGCTCTATGAATGCACCAAATAAGTTACCCTTATTAAAAACCAGTTTAACCATGTTAACTAAACAATTAGATGAAAATGATTCAGTTGCCATTGTCGTGTATGCCGGTGCCGCAGGCGTGGTTTTGCCAGCAACGAAAGGCAATGATCAACAAACTATCAGCGCCGCGTTAGATAAACTGGCAGCAGGCGGCTCAACTAATGGCGAGCAAGGTATTGAACTGGCTTATCAAATTGCGGCCGAAAATTTTAAAAAAGGAGGTATTAATCGGGTGATTCTAGCCACTGATGGCGACTTTAATGTGGGCACCCAATCAATCGATAAACTCACAGAGCTGGTGGCATCTAAGCGCAAGACGGGGATTGCCTTAACTACTTTGGGATTTGGCCAAGGTAATTATAATGATGGCCTAATGGAGCAACTGGCGAATATAGGTAACGGCCAGCATGCTTACATAGATAACATAAACGAAGCACGCAAAGTACTGGTCGATGAACTCAGTAGTACCATGCAAATTATTGCCAAAGACGTAAAAATTCAAGTGGAATTCAATCCACAGCAGGTGGCTGAATATCGTTTAATTGGTTATCAAAATCGCGTACTCGCTAATGAAGATTTTAATAACGATAAGGTCGATGCCGCAGAGTTAGGGGTAGGGCATAGCGTGACTGCGCTGTATGAAATAACCTTAGCCAACTCAGATCATAAACAAATTGATGAGCTGCGTTACCAATCTAAAGAAGACAAAAAACTGGCTACCAGCAATGAACTCGCCTTTGTAAAAGTGCGTTATAAACAGCCTGACGCTGAGCAAAGTAAGTTGATCACTCAAGCTGTTGCAACACCTAAAGGTGAGCTGCCTTTATCGCAAGCCAGCCAAGACTTTAAATTTGCCGCCGCAGTGGCTGGTTTTGCGCAGTTATTAAAAGGTGCAAAATATATCGGAGACTGGCAGTATGAAGATTGCGCTAAATTGGCAACCGCTAACAAAGGCATAGACACATTTGGCTATCGTAGTGAGTTTGTGCAACTCGTTAATAATGCTGCGGCACTGTGATACCAATCAACTTAAATATTTAGTCATTCTAGCGCGCTAAATAAAGCGCTAACTGTGTTATAAATTTCTCAAATAGAACAACTATATGTCAAAGTTTATGCCTTGTTATCACTCTATTTATATGTCGCTATAAATGACTAATAACTTAACACGATTGGTATGATTTAAGTAAAGGATGTTATGACAGAACTAGCTGATGAGCAATTAATGTCGAGTTATGGACAAGGTGATGTACAGGCTTTTACCCAGCTGTACCTACGCCATAAAAATAGCTTATATCGTTATTTTTTACGCCAGTGCGCAAACCCGCAAGTGGCTGAAGAGCTTTATCAAGAAGTCTGGAATAAGCTGATAAAAGCGCGCTCACAGTATCAAGTGAGCGCTAAGTTTACCACTTGGTTGTATCGTATTGCGCACAATGAATTGATTGATCATTACCGCCGCACTGGTACGCAAAACAAATGGCTAGACGGTGATAATCAAGACATTGAAATTGCCGAATTTGCTGATCATAACAGTCGACCAGATGCTGAAAAGCTCGAGCAGGCTCAGCAAGCAGCGCAGTTAAAAGTGTGCCTAGCACAATTGCCACGTGAGCAAAAAGAGGCGTTTTTACTTAAACACGAAGCTGATTTTACCCTCAAAGAAATTGCCGAACTAGCGGTAGAAACAACTGAAAATATCAAAAGCCGCATCCGTTACGCGCTAGCCAAGCTAAAGCAATGTATCAAGTATAAAATGGAGACTAACAATGAGCGATAAGTTAACCGATCATGATATTGCTTCACTTTATAAACGTGGTGCAACGGAGCAACCAAGCTTACAACTTGATGAGCAAATATTAAAACGCGCAGCTGATGAGGTTGCAGATAATAACGTAACCAATATTAATAAGCGCAAACGCTTTTACCAAACGTGGTATGGGCAATTATCTACTGCGGCATCACTGGTGTTAGTCGCGGTTTTATATATGCAAAATACTACTCAGTATCTTAAGCCGTCAGAGGCAATGAATGATCTACAAATTTTAGCCGATGAACAGACTGCTTTAGCACCTGCAGCCTCGCCTGAAATGATGCAAAGCGAAGTGCTAGAACAAAAGCAGCTAGAGCAATTAAAGCAAACTCAAAGGCTTCAACGCAGTACACAGTCTTACATGGCAGGACGGCAATTTGAGCCGCAAAGCATGACCGCTAAAAGTGAAGTATTATTAGAGCTTGAAGTGATCACCGAAGACGTTGCGAATAAATTTAAGCGTATAGATACACTTATTGCTGATGGTGAAACAACCGCCGCTAAAGCTCAGCTTGCTGAGTTATTAGTAGCGCACCCAGAACTCAAGGTGCACTTAACTGAGCAGTATAAACAGCTATTACAGTAAAAAGTAATCTAGTTATGTTCGCTATATAGCTATATTTTTTGTTTTATACTACCATGTTCGCTATATGGCGAGTTTTTGGTGGCTGCGATGAATAGAATAGAAATAGGAAAAGCGCTTGCTCAGGCGCGAAAAGAAAAACAACTAACACAACGAGAAGTGCAAAAATTGACGAACATTAATAAAAGCACACTATCTGAAATTGAAAACGGTAAATTTACAGGATCATTGGATATCCTTGAGCGTTATACCCATTATTTAGATTATGAGCTAGCTGTAGTACCAAGAACTTTGTCTAAATCACGGTTACCTCGTTGGGATGAATTAAACGATCTTTTTAGTGAGGATAGCTAGTGACGGCTTTTAACCTACCTGAAAAAGTACAAAAGTTGACAGTGTGTATAGATGACAAAGAGCTGGGTGTGCTAACTCATGATGCAATACACGATTATAAGCAAACGCAAAATGAGTTTAATCTATCATTAACTATGACTGAAAAAGGCATGGATGATAGTTATCGATCTGGTGCATTGCATCCTATTTTTGCGCAAAATTTGCCTGAAGGGCATAACCGTAGATACATTGCACAAAGGCTTGCTCGTTACGCCAAAGTTAACGACATGTACTTATTAGCTTTGCAAGGAAGTGATGGTATTGGCATGTTATCTTACCAAGGTGACTTTAAATTACCGCGAGTTGATAGCGTGTCACTTAACGATATTCTTACGTATTCGCATGCACAGCCTTTATTTCCGCAGTTATTAGAAAAATACTATCTCAGGAATACCTTGTCAGGAATGCAACCCAAAGTAAGTATTACAAGTGTTGAGCGAACAGTTCATCAAAAAGATCTGATCGTAAAATCATTTGATGAAGAGTTTGAGCTGCTTACTGTTAATGAATATGTGTGCATGCAAGCAGCTAAATATTGCGGTCTAGCACCGCCAAATACGTATTTATCTGATAACCTTGAAACATTTGTGATTGAACGCTTTGATCGTGGTGAAAGTGGCACTCAGTTGCTAGGTTATGAAGACTTTACAACTTTGATGAAGCGCTCTTCAGATCCCGATGAAAAATATCGGGGAAGTTACGAAACCCTACTGAAAGCAACCTATTTGTACACGAATAATATGCTCGAAGTTGAAAAAATGTATAAGTACATCGTTTTCAGTTGTTTAATTGGTAACGGTGACGCCCATCTTAAAAATTTTGCGCTGCAGTACACGCCAGATATGAGCAATATTTTTGTTTCTCCACCTTTTGATATTACTCATACATTAATTTATCCAACCATCAATAATAAAATGGCACTTAATATTTGTAAGAGCAAAGAGTTTCCAGACTGTGATCACTTAATTAAGCTGGCTAATCAAGGTCATATCGTAATTAGGAATGCGCAAGAGATTGTTGAATCGTTAGCTCAAGGGGTTATAGAGTATGTTTCAAGGTCACAAGAAGTCTTGCTCTTAAGTGGTTTAAAAGAGTCGATTTTAGCTGGAGTTGATAAAGTGATGACTGCAACTTACAACTCAAAATCATATCGACATGATAAAAATAAAAAGTTTGAGTAATAGCAGAAATCACTTAATTCAATATTTACCAAGCGTAACTTGCTGAGAACATTATATTACGTGGTCGCCCAGGAAAATAACGGTCGCCAGTAAAGCTGGTGTAATCGGCACGCTCTGCATAGGCGGTATCAAATAGATTGTTAATGCGCGCGGTTAGTTTCAATTGTTCAGTCAGTTGCCATGCTGCGCGTAAATTTAGTAAGTCATGGCCTGCGTAACTGTGTTGGTTTTCAGGATCGGTGAAATAGTCACTGACATGATGCCACTCAATAGCAATTAAGGTGTTATTGGTGACTTGCCAGTTAGCTTGTAGGTTGGCGATATTACGCGGTGCTGTGTCTATGTCGTTACCGTTAATGTTTACTTCAGATAAAACTTGGTCATAGTCGTATGTGTGTATTGCATGGCTTGCTGCTAGGGCAAGTTGAATCGACTGAGTAAGTTGATAATCCAGCTCCAGTTCAATACCACGGTGCTGAGTTTGCCCATCATTAATGGTAAAAAAGTCGCTGTCGCGAAAAATCACGTTTTGTTTATTCATCGCATACGCTGAGAATACATAATGCAGTTGTTGATATTGCCCTTTGAGGCCCACTTCTAGATTGTCTGCTGTTTCAGATTCGAGATCAGCCACTTGTTGTTCGCGCTGTAGCTGATAAAGTTCAGCCGCTTGCGGCGCACGGTAACCGCGAGATAGGTTTGCATATAAATAATTATCAGCACTTAATTGATAACTCAAGCCAAGTTTAGGCGATGTATTTGTAAAGGTATTCTTACTACTTGGCGGGCGCGAGTAACGACAACCGCCAAATCCACATTCGCTGCCATTCTCGTCAGTGCGACCAGCCAGCATATTATTGGTGTAGTCGTAATCAAGCTGCTCAAAGCGTGCGCCTAAACTGATAGCGAGTTGCTGCCATTGCCAATCAAGGCTAATAAAAGGGGCGAGTAGGGTGCTGGTTACATCGTAATCGTAATGCTTACCTTGTGGCACAGTTGCTACTAAAAATGCTGAACCTTGAGTTGGCTCGTCTTGATATTGCAAAAAATCTGCACGGGTGTATTCGCTGTCTAGCCCTAAATTAACAGTTAATTCGTTTGAATACGCATGCTGCCAAAGTGATTGCACGCCAACGCCATTTTGGCTGTTTTCTTCAAGCGGTGTGCCCGGTAAAAAATGCTTAAAGAAGGTCATACTTTGATTGCGCACATACGGGGTAATGGTTAGCGTATCTTTTGCTGTTTGCCATTGTGTTTTTGACCAAAGCCGAAATGAGCGGGCTTTTCTAAATGCATCAGGATCAAAGTTTTGCTGGGCTATTTCATCGTTTTTATAGCTTTCAAAGCCTTCAATAAATCCGGCAGTTTTTTGATCTAAGTGGGTATAGCTCAATCCTGTAGTGACGGATAGATCATCACTTGTATAGCGATGGCGCAGATTGAGCTTTTCTTGGTCTACGCTTTCGTCATCACGGTATCCGGTATCGCGAGTGATACTGGCATTAATACCAAATCCTTGATTGCCTAAATCTTTTCCGCTGCGCAGTTTGAACCGGTTGTAACCGTAAGAGCCTAAATCAACGCCGAGCAAATGTTCATCATAAGTGGTATCAGGGGTGATCACATTAATTACGCCATGCACAGCATTTGAGCCGTAAAGGGCAGAGCCTGGGCCTTTTAAAACTTCAATACGTTGCGCCATTTCGGTGTGCGCTTCAAACAATTCGTTAATATTGCAAAAGCCTGCCGCACGCAGGGGGATGCCATCTTCGGCTGTTAAAATACCGCCACAGGCGCCAGCGCCAGAAAGCACCGGAGAGCGCAGTGCGGGCAAATATTCTTGACCGTTACCATGTTGTACATTGGCACCTGCAACTTGCTTTAATACTTGCTCGATATGGGTCGGTGCGATTAAATCTAACTGCGCTTTAGTGATACTGCTTATTACTAAAGGTAGAGGATCGGCGCGTACCTCAGCACGAGATGCTGTAGTGGTAATGCGTTCAATGTCGTTTTGCGCGGCGAAAGAATTAAAGGCTGTAGGTGTGATCAGCGCCAGACATAATAATCGAGAAAGCATGAAAGCCCTTTATCTAAAATATTTCAAAAGGGCAGGATATAACCTTTTTTAGGAATTCTAAAGCTTTAGCGATAAAAGCTTGTTAGTTTAATGTAGAGCTGTTTAGTTATTTGCTCGTGTTGTTTTAAAATTAACATAGCAGTGAGTAACATTAATAAGAAATATAAACTGCCACCACTGCTGCCGTCTTTATAATTAACATTGGCTATTTTGTCTTCTTTGACACGGGTTTTAAATGAACCAAGTTCAGCATCTAAGTTTGTGATCATGTCATCAACAGCTAAGTTAAAACTACCTTGCGACTGCTCGTTTAAGGTTTCATCAATACCGACGGCTGTACTGCGTTGCTCTACTTTGTTAACTCCCGGAGCTCGAAACAGCATTTTTCTACTTTTCACATCGAAAACAGCTGTATCAACAAAAGTTTGTACGGTGTTTTCGTTGCCAGGAATAACGTATAACCCCACAATTGTTAAATATAAGAATGCAGCATTATTTTCGAGAGTTTGTGATACTTGGTCATATGATACCAGCGCAATAATATCAACGTCATATAATCTAGATACTTGCTCAAGAGTGGTAAATCCTTGACCTCCTTTCAAATAACTACTAGGAATAACTTCAATACGGTCAATGTAGTCATATTGCATAAACTGTTTTTTTACTTTCTCAAGCAAGGCAATTTCGTCGTTACTGCGAATGCCAGAGTCATATTGGTTAGGAATAAATGCGATACCTACAGTTGCGGGTAAGTTAAGCGTTGGTATGCTTGGTTGATGAGCCTGACGGCTTTGTTCATCAGGGTATAGAAAATCCACGAGACTACTTGAGCGAGTTTTTTGATTCGTATTTTGGCTGAGCATACTACTGCAGCCAGCTAACGAAGTAATTACAATCACCAAAACCAATTGTAGAGTTTTCATATTATTCCTTTTTATAATTAAGTGATCCGATGAGTTTGAACCTGAAACGATGAAAAAGTTCTCGCTGTGCTATTTTAAGATAATGTTAGTTAGTACATTAGATTGCTTAATAAACTCCTCATCGTGGCTCACCAATATAAAGCTGCCAGTAAAATCAGCCAGATTTTGCGCAAGATGTTGCTTGTTAGCCAAGTCCAAGTGGTTATCGGGTTCATCGAGTAACAATAAAGAGTGCTGCGCATTTTGCGCCGCTATAAGCATGGCTAATTGCATTTTCTCGCCGCCGCTTAATTGGCTAATTGGCCGATAAATATTCTCTCCCTTAAAGCCAATATTCGCAAGCAAATGGCGTACTGTTTGTTGTTTTAGCTGACAGTGTTTTTCTAATGCATTGCATAAAGTGTCTGTTGCTCCTAAAAAAGAGCTGTGTTGATCTATATAAAGCACTTTACTATTTAATTGAAGCGCTGTTGATACTGGTGAATTTGCCGAGTCATTAATCATCCGGAGTAATGTTGACTTACCGCTGCCATTGGATCCTTTTAGGTGTAACTTATCACCACTAAAAATTTGCAGGGTGATTGCTTTATTAGCGCTTGAAAATGGCAAAGTAAGTTTTTCAATAAATAGTAGGCGTTTATTGCTAGTCGGTTGCGTAAACTTTACTGTTATAGCTTTACTATTTGGTAACTGCTGTTGAAGTGTTTGGCGTTTTTCGGTTAGGGCTTCGCGTTTGACAGAGGCTAGCCGTTCAGAAGCGCCTTTACTTGCTTGGGCACTGTTTTTCTTAAAGTCTAACATCACTTTTGGTTGGCTGGTGGTGTTACGTTTTTTATTACCTTGTGCTGCTCTTTGTTGGGCTTTTTCACGATTAAGCTGGGTTTGCTGAAGGTGTTTTTGTCGCTCCTTGTCAAGGTTATTAATTTGCTTTGTAAGCGAAGTTTGTTGTCGTGTTTTTTGCTCATTGAAATGCTCATAATTCCCCGTTTCATAATGAACACCTTGACTGCTAAGCTCAATAATAGCATCGCATTGATTAAGTAATTGGCGGTCATGACTTACTACAATTACTTGCCCTTTAAACGCATGTAATTGGTCAATTAGCCATTGCTTTGCTGATTGGTCTAAATGGTTACTTGGCTCATCTAAAATCAGTAAATCAGGCTTTGTTTGCAACGCGCAAAATAGCATCAAACGCCGCTGTTGACCGCCGCTTAAATGCTTAATTGGCTGGTTTAATGAGGTATCAATAGCAAGGGCTAAAAGTTGTTGTTTGTAATATTGCTCGCATAACCAATCATCATCGATTAGGTTAAAGTCAGCCTCATGGCAGCTTCCTTGTTCAATACGATTAAGGGCGGCTAACTTTTTATCAACTCCTAATAGTTGTGCAATCGTGGATGACGATGTTTGAAGGTGCTGCTCACTTAATTGTTGCTGTGAAATAAGCACGCGAGTACCACTAAATTCAACATGTCCCGAACTAGGTTGTTGTTGGTTTGCCAATATACTCAACAATATTGATTTACCGCTGCCATTAGCACCAATGATCGCGGTGAGCTTTTCATTTATTGAAAAACTAAGTTGTTTAAATTGAGTTTGGCCATCTGGGTGTTGATAGCTTAAATTGTGGATGTGTAATGTATGCATAATGCCTCTGGAGTGTTCAGGGCATGGCGCGCAAAGCAATTAAAATTAACTAGGTATCGTTAAGTCGATAGCAAGATATATGACGAATTTTGCGCCCACTAACCCTGTAAATTCAAAAAATAAAACGAATTTCAACAGGTGTTAGTTATTCATTAATGCGCAAACTCCAGTAAGGTCAGTGAGTTAATAATATACGAATATGTTGTGAGCTGTCAGCCAGTTTTTATTATTTATTGTTTTACAGCATTTTATTTTCTTTAATATAGCTAACTAATTGTTTGTTAAAACACAAAACTGTAAGCACTCACTATCTTTACAAAGTTTACAATTCATTTCATCTTTCATTCAGGCTGACTTGTTAGGCTTTAGTTATTCACACAGATTATGCTAGGAAGTAGCTATGAATAAATTAATCCCCCTGTCTTTGGCTGTACTTGGTTTGAGCCTATTACCGTTTGCAGCAAATGCTAAGCACGAGCGCGAACATGATCGTTATGAACATCGCCATGAGCATCATCATGAGCATAAAAAGCACAGTAAAAAGTACCATAAAAAATATTATAAAAAACACCATAAGTCAGCAGATTATAAAAAGTTGCCGCCGGGTTTATACAAGAAAGTAGGCTACGGGCATGGCTTACCGCCGGGTTGGTATAAAAAATATCATCGTGGCGATCGCCTTGATAGAGATATTTACCGCCGTGGTCGAGTTGTTGAGCGTCATGACCGAAAGGGGATAATTTTACTGGAAGTTGATGATCAGCTAATTCATTTAGTGCATGACACTCGAGAGATTCTCTCTATTGTTACTCGTCACTAAATTTTTACCAAGTCACAACTTGATGTCGGTTATTTAATTTACTTCATAACGAGTTCATGAATTATTGCTATTCTTTAAATGAACTAAATAGGGAGTGAAATATGAAAGCACTTCTATCTACTGCTTTGCTTGGCTTAGTACTTTGCAGCGGCGCAGCTTTTGCAAAAAATGATAACCATGACAAAGACAAAAATAAAGGTAAAGGGAGTTTACCGCCAGGATTACAAAAAAAAGTTGATAATGGTGGTCAATTGCCTCCTGGTTGGCAAAAAAGTACCACAAAGGTGACAGATTAGATTACGATATCCATCGCCATGGTCGAGTAGTAAAACCGATAGACCGTGATGGTCGTATTACGATTGAAATAGACGATACCATCATTCATATGGTGCATGATACTCGCGAAATTTTGTCAATTTTAAGTCGTTATTAATAAAGGGTTATTGAATGCTAATTGTGCTGGTAAGTATATTAAGTGTGTTATTAGTTGTGACACTTTTACCTATGTCTTTCAGCCAGCATTATTTAATTCGTAGTTGCGACTTTGTTCGTTTACAGGTTTTTTATCTTGCATTGGCTGGGTTGCTTTTAGGTGTTTATTTTGCATTAAGTGGACTATCGCCTTTGGTTGTATCGTCGCTAATCATGGCAACTGTAATTTTGCTTATTCAAGGTAAATGGATATATCCTTATACTTGGCTTGCTAAAAAAGAAGTGGCGCAAAGTCCCGCAGGCAGTGGGCATAGTATTCGTATTATGTCGGCTAATGTGTTGATGTCGAACACTCGCTACCAAGACTTAATAGATTTAGTCCATGAACACCAGCCAGATTTACTTATTACGCTTGAGTCAGATACTAAATGGCAACAGCAACTTGCAGCCATTGAAGAAGATTATCCATACAAAATATTTTGCCCGAAAGATAATCGCTACGGCATGCATTTATACAGTAAATATAAGATAAAAAAACAACAAGTATGTGAGCTTGTAGAAAACGATATTCCCTCAATTCACGTTCTATTTGAGACTGCAGAAGGTCTTGAAGTACAAGGTCATTTTATTCATCCTGCTCCTCCAAGTCCTACTGAAGAAGATACCTCTAGGCCACGAGATACCGAACTTATTTTGCTTGCTAAGGCTTTAAAGAACAACAAACGTCCAACAATTGTTGCCGGCGATTTAAATGACGTTGCTTGGTCAAGAAGTACCCGTTTATTTATGGAAATCAGTGACTTTTTAGATCCACGCAAAGGCCGAGGTTTTTTTAATACCTTTCATGCTGGGTATTTCTTTATGCGCTGGCCGCTTGACCACTTATTCCATAGCCATGGCTTTACTGTTAAACGTATAAAACGGCTAGAAAAATATGGCTCGGACCATTTTGCTCTTTTAACTGAGTTAGTGCACAAACCTGGTAATAGTAACCAGCAACTAGATGACGACATGGACATTCAAAAGGCGGTTAATGAATTGCAAATGGAGAATACTTCTAGCCGAGAAGTGCCTACCTTTAATGATGAAGTAAGTAAAATATAGCGAATAACAGTTATTGTACACTTAACTTATTTAGTCATAAAAAAAGGGCCAATTAAGGCCCTTTAGAGTATTTTTTATTAGGAGTAGTTAGTTATTAATCATAATCGCTTTAATATTAACAAACTCTCTCATACCAAAACCGCCGTGCTCACGACCATAACCACTGTCTTTAACACCACCAAATGGTAAGTTTGGCTGGGCCAGCCCATAACCATTTATGTTAACCATACCGGTATCAAAATGCTTTTTAGCAAGCTCAATGGCTTTCTTTTCATCTTTACAAAGTATGCCGCCACCTAGACCATAGCGAGAGTCGTTGGCAATGCGCATCGCATCTTCGTTATCTTTTGCTTTGATGAGTGAAGCGACCGGGCCAAATAATTCATCGTCATAGGCCGGCATGCCGGGAGAGAGATTCTCAAGTAATGTGGCTGGATAGAAATAACCCGTTTGCTTAGGTATTTCGCCACCAGTCACAATAGACGCACCAGCCTCAACTGATTGCATTACTTGTTTATGAATTTTGTCTCTTAAATCCTCGCGTGCCATTGGGCCAAGATCGGTGTTTTCATCCATAGGATCGCCAACTATTAAGGCGTTAAATTGCTCTGTTATGCCTTTTTTAAACTCATCGTATAAGGCTTCAACAACCACAAAACGTTTTGCAGATACACAAGTCTGACCATTATTGATCATCCGTCCTTGCAGGCAGGTTTTAATTGCCAGCTCTAAATCTGCATCATCAAGTACTAAGTAAGCGTCGTTACTACCAAGCTCTAGGACAGTCTTCTTCACGTGTTTACCTGCTTGCTCAGCCACTTTTTTACCAGTGCCATCACTGCCAGTAAAGGTAACACCACGGATTGCTTTATGGCTAATAAGCTCGCTGGCTGTTTTACCGTCAATCAGTAAATTTTTAAATACATGACTAGGGAAACCTGCATCGGAGAACATTTCTTCAATTTTTTCAGCCATACCAAACACGTTACTAGCATGTTTAAGTACTGCCGTATTACCAGCCATAATGTTAGTCACGGCATAACGAATTACTTGGTAGAGAGGAAAGTTCCAAGGTTGTATGCCTAGTAACACACCTGTCGGTTGATATGTAATTATAGCGCGACCGTTTTCCATAGGGCGTTCTTCATCCGCTAATATCGTTTGGCCATGTTCGGCGCTGTAACGACATATAGCTGCACAAAGCTCTACTTCTTGTAGACCTTGATTGTATAATTTGCCCATTTCTTGAGTCATCAATGTTGCTAGTGACTCTTTTTGTTGCTCGAATACATGTGCAAGTTTGTTTAAATACTTAGCACGATCGGTCAATGAAATATGGCGCCACTCTAAGAAAGCCTCATGACTTTTATCTATCTCATTTTTTGCTTGCTCTAGGTTAAGCAATGTATAGTCTGCAATAGTTTGTTCAGTGGCAGGATTAATTGTCGTTACTGTGTTAGTCATTTTCATCTCCTTACAAATAATATTGAGTAAAGGAGTGCAAAGCTAACGCCAACTCTGCGCTAAACTATTTAATTATTTTAAGTTGTTGCTATAAAACAGCTTTTAATTTTTTCATTATTATTTTTACTCAGCTATTATTTTTGTATCGGTAAAAAGTTCTGGTGGCTGAAAAAGTTACAAGGAGAAAGTGATGGCGTTATCTTTATTTAATACTCAACGACCCCTCATTCAGGCGCCAATGGCGGGTGTGCAAGATTTTCGTTTAGCTGCTGCGGTGAGTAACGCAGGTGGTTTAGGATCATTACCCTGTGCAATGCTCTCAAAACAACAGTTAGTGAGCGAGCTTGATAAACTGACTCAAGCGACCAGTAATCCCTATAACCTTAACTTTTTTTGTCATACGGTCGGTGATTACACCAGCCAACAAAAGCAGCAATGGCATAATTTGCTAGCGCCTTATTTTGATGAGTATGGTATTGATGCTGAAAGCTTAACTGCAGGGGCTTCTCGTCAACCTATTAGTCAACCGGTTGTTGATATTATTGCCCCTTATAAACCCGCAGTGGTGAGTTTTCATTTTGGTTTACCTGAGCAAACGATTATGGCGCAAATCAAAAGCTGGGGCACTAAAGTGATTTCAACTGCTACCACTTTAGATGAAGCTATTTGGCTGAGTGAAAATGGCGCTGATGCTATTATTGCGCAGGGTTTAGAAGCAGGTGGCCATCGAGGACATTTTTTATCAATGGATTTGGCTTTGCAGAAATCTACCGCAGTATTAGTCGAGCAATGCGTGGCTGAACTAAATGTACCCATCATTGCGGCAGGTGGTATTGCAACCACTGAAGATGTACAGCAGATGTATGCGCTAGGCGCCGAGTTGGTGCAAGTAGGAAGTGCCTACTTATTGGCTCAAGAGGCAACTACTTCAGCGCTGCACCGCGACGCTATTTTACAGCAGTCAGCGAATAGCACGGCGCTGACAACGGTGTTTTCTGGGCGCGCTGCCCGAGGGATTGAAAACCGCATTATGCGTGAACTTGGCGCCATGCCGCAGCAAGCTCCTGCATTCCCATTTGCCAGTATTGCGCTAAGTGCATTGCGATCTAAATCAGAAGCACAAGGCAAAAGTGATTTTTCGCCGTTATGGTGCGGGCAAAAATACATTGCAAGAGAGGGGATTAGTGCTGCTGAAATCACTGAACTGTTAGCACCAGCCAATGCATAATTTAGCGATGTTGCCGTTAGGAGATAGTTATCATGCATTGGCTAATGATTTGCTTGTTAAATGTGAGCAGCAATTTGCAGTGAAAACATTTTCTCGCGGTGAGGTGATCTTACAACAAGGCGATAAGCAGCAGTATGGTTACTTAATTTTAGAAGGCGTACTCGCTGCATTGCACACTACTGAAAGTGGCGGGCAAAAATGCAAAGAATATTATTTTAAGGACGAGTTTGCTCTTTTATTTGCTAACTGGCTTACCAATACTCCTGGGCTTTATCAGTTGCAAGTGGTTAAATCAGCGCGATTAATTGCCATTCCGTTAGCTGTATTTGAGCAGCCCGATTGGCAACAACTAAAACAACATTTATTGACCCAACAATTAGTGTTTAAAGAAGCTAAAGAGGCTTTTTTATTATTAAATACACCAGAGCAGCGCTATCGCTATTTATTAGCGCAAAAACCACACTGGATTGCGCAATTGACGCTAACCGAAGTGGCGATGTATATCGGCATTTCTGCTATTTCTTTATCACGAATTCGTCAGCGCCTTAACTTAAGTTAAGGCGCTGCAAGGCTAGGTTAAATTAGACTGCTGTTTTTTTCAGGAGTCACTATGTTTTTAGTTTCACAATGCTTAGTCGCTATCGCTACTTTATTAGATTTAGCGTCATTTCAATTTAAATCTCGAAAATTAATATTGCTGTGCTTATTCAGCTCTGTGCTTTTAACCGCTACACACTTTTTTTTGCTGGATAAAATAAGTGCTAGTTTATTAATGTTGATAGCGGCAGTTCGTTATTTTTATTGTATTTTTAATCGTAGTCAGTGGGCAATGTTGGGTTTTATGTTGTTAAGCACTGTGGCTGTTATATTAACTTGGCAGGGTTGGTTAAGTGGTTTAGCATTGCTAGCAACATTAATACAGACGTTTGCTTCTTTCCAACCGCGAGATATGTTGTTGCGACTATTTATGGTGTTCGGCACTGCATTGTGGATAAGCCATAATCTACTGGTGGGTTCACCGATGGCAGTATTGATGGAGTGCTTGTTTTTGCTCAGTAATTTAGTCGGGTTATGGCGTTTTTACTTCTGGTCGAAAGAAGCTAACAGAGCAGATTAACTTCTTTACAGGGCTGTGATCCTAAAGTTGCTTAGCTATCTGTTTTAATAAGTAGGTTTCGCGAATGATTGATAGCCCTTGCTTATAGCTGTTTGCTAGCGTTCGCTCATTATGAGCAATGGCATCATAAATATTAACCCATTTAGCAACCATGCCATTTTGTTGCTCATAATGTTCTAGTTGCGCTTGCCCTAATTGCGTATCAAGACTACAAAAATAGCAGTAAGACTTTATATGGATCACTGCATAATCATCTTTATACCAAGGGCGGTATTCTTCATAAAGGCCAAACTCACCGAGTACTTTGATGTTTTGTGCGCCAGTTTCTTCTTGTAGCTCGCGGATTAATCCTTGCTCTATGCTTTCACCTTCATCAATGCCGCCGCCAGGCAAGCTGAAATCTTCATAGCGGGCAGTGTACATTAATAAAATATCAGTGCCTTTTAAGGCAATAGCACGGCTCGTTAGGCGAGTAAATTGACGTGGCTCGCTGGCACTCACACTGGGATGAACGGTGCTTTTAAGTAAGCGCATCAGAATGTTCCTTAAAATTTAATTTAAAAATTATATCTCAAAAAAGATCTAAATCTATTTAGATAGCGTAAATTTCCAGTTAAGCATCGATTTTGTAGAATAAGGCAGTTAAGATGTGGGGCTGGGCAATGATAATAAGCATAGGGATTTATCATGTTAAACATACTGTTAGTTGATGATGATAGCGAGTTTAGTGATGTCGTTTGTCATATCGTAGAGTTTTTAGGACATAACATTAATACTGCTGCTAATTTAGCAGAGGCTGAGCAGTGGTTTGTAAATAATACCTTTGACCATGTATTGTTAGACTTTATGCTGCCTGATGGAAGTGGTTTACACTTGGTTGAGCACCTTAAAAGTATTGGTCAAAAACCAAAAATAACCCTTATTTCAGGTCATCCTTCAGTCAAAGGTAAGTTGGCTGAAATGTGTGAGCCTAACGTTGGTCATCTAGTTAAGCCCTTGCAGCGCGAAGATATTGAGCGCCTTCTCAACCCTAAAAAAACCACGGCTAAGAAAAAAGCCGAGCCAAGTATTAAAAAGCATTTTGGCACCTTAATAGGTGAATCGCCGCAAATGCAGCATTTGTATACCATGATTGAGCGCGTTGCTAACACCAACGCCAACGTAATGTTAATGGGTGAAAGTGGTGCTGGTAAAGAAGTTGTCGCACAAGCGATTCACAATGCTAGCGCATGTACAGGACCTTTGGTGGCTACTAACTGCGGTGCGTTATCGAAAGAACTTATTGGTAGCGAATTATTTGGCCATGAGAAAGGGGCTTTTACTGGTGCTATTGCCCGTAAAGACGGTGTATTTGAGCAAGCAACCGGCGGAACATTATTTCTAGACGAAGTGACTGAAATGCCAATAGATATGCAGCCTAATCTATTGCGCGTGTTAGAAACTAAAAAAGTAACCCGAGTAGGTGGCAGTAAAGAAAGTGCGGTAGATTGCCGAGTGATTTCTGCGACTAACCGTTCATTAGAAGATTTAGCGCAAAATAATGTTATTCGTGAAGATATCTACTTTCGGTTAGCGGTATTTCCTATTGATATTCCACCACTGCGTGAAAGAAAAGAAGATATTGCCTTATTAGCCAATGCTTTTTTAAATCAATTAAATGAAGAAAACAATACCGACTTTCAATGGCAAACTGCACAATTAAAGTTACTTGAAAGCTATGATTGGCCAGGCAATGTTCGAGAACTGCGCCACGGCATTCATCGTGCTTTTATTATGAGTGATCCAAAAGGTAAAGCGATTACTTTGCCAGATAACTTAGAGTCACCATTTTCACGAGTGAATAAGCAAACTCAAGCAAATCAAGTGACTGCAGGGCAAACTATTGAAGAAGTTGAAAAAGAGCTGATCCACGCTACGTTGGATAAAGTACAAGGTAATAAAACGCTTGCAGCGCAAATGCTAGGTATAAGTACTAAAACTTTATACAACCGTCTAAATGCCTATGGTGGTATTGGCGAATATAGCTAAATTAAACTCAAGTAATCAATAAAGGGGTAGCATGGCTAATAACGATAAAATCAATAAGTTGATTCATGATGCACGCGGACCACTGAATCGTATATCGATGAATGCAGAATTGATTAAATTAGTGCTAGAAAATGATATGCCAAAAGAAAAAGCATTGGCAGCACTTGATAAAATAATAAGTAATTGCCAGCAATGCAGTGACAGCTTAGAACAAATATCGAATCTCGGCGTCGTTGAATAAGATAATATAAAAGGATTATAAATGAAGCTGCAAAAGCAACAAGGTAAGGTCAAGGTAACCTGGGCCAGTTTTATCGCGGTGCTGCTGTGTATTGTGGTGGGGAATGCGATTTTGGCAATGAATACCATTCAAAGCCTGACTCAAACCCAACAGCGTTTAGATGATACTAATATGTTAAACACCGCAATTGAGAAGCTTCATCTTTCAATTGTGCAGGCAGAATCAGGACAACGTGGTTACTTATTAACGGGCGATAAAGATTATTTAGCACCCTACAACGACGCTATTATGCAGCTCAACTCACAAGCTACACTGGTTAAAAATTTACGTACTGAAATTGCAGGCCAAGCAGATAAAGTAGCGCGATTACTATTTTTGGTTGATGATAAAGTTGCGGTATTAACCAGAACCGTTGATTTAGCATTAGCAGATAAAGAACGCCGTGCTCATTATTTACTAGAGACGCATCAAGGCCGTAAGCTTTACGAGCAAATTAGAGAGCTCGCTGATGAAATTCAAGATGCGGAGTCTGCTTTTAAAGCTGTGCAGTTTCGAAAGTTAGGGCAAATTAAAAAAGAAGCCAAACTCACTTTTGCAATTACTGCCGTAACCAGTGCTTTATTGATCCTTGGTATGTTTATGCTCACGCGTATTAACTTACATACAGCGGCAAAATATCAGCAGGAACTTGAATATCAAAACGAAACACTGGCTAGTAAAGTGACCGAGCGTACACAAGAGCTGACCTTGTACTCTGATGAACTAAGTCGCAGTAACCGTGAGCTTGAAGAGTTTGCCTTTGTAGCGAGTCATGATTTGCAAGAGCCACTGCGCAAAATTCAAGCATTTAGTGATCGCTTAGAAACCATGTTTAAAGACGAATTGGGTGAAAAAGGCATTGATTATATCGCGCGTATGAAAAATGCAGCGCAAAGAATGTCTAATTTAATTAATGACTTGTTAGAGTTTTCGCGAGTGACAACACGTGGTAAAGACTTTGCCGATACGGATTTAAAGCAAGTACTTGATGATGTGCTAAGCGATTTAGAAATTGCGATTAAAGAGTCAAATGCGCAGGTCAACGTGGGCGAAATGCCAGTAATACAAGCAGATCTGAGCCAAATGCAGCAGCTATTTTTGAATTTGATTTCAAATGCGGTGAAATTTAGACGTCCAGATGTGGCACCAATTATCACTATTGAGTATCAGCATCAGACTGAATTTAATGATGATTATAATACAGAGCTGGAATGGCAAATCATTACAGTTAAAGATAACGGTATTGGTTTTGCGCCAGAATATACCGACAAAATTTTTGTTCCGTTTCAACGTCTGCATGGGCGTTCGCAATATAAAGGCACTGGGATTGGTTTATCCGTGTGCCGACGTATTGTAGAGCGTCACGGCGGTACGATAGCGGCACAAAGTGAAACCGGTGAGGGAGCAACCTTCATCATAAAACTACCTGTGGAAAGCGAGCTTTTCACATTGCAAGGAGAGGCTTAAATGCCATTTTCTAAAGTAAAGCCAATCACCATTTTAATGGCTGATGATGATGAAGATGATCGTTTATTAACGCAAGACGCACTCGCTGAAAGCCGTGTATTAAACGAGTTATACTTTGTTGAAGATGGTGTGGAGCTTTTGGAGTACCTAGAGCGTAAAGGTAAGTTTGAAGACAAAAACTCATCGCCACGACCTGGGTTGATTTTATTGGATTTGAATATGCCACGCATGGATGGACGCGAAGCGTTGCAAGCGATTAAAGGCAATTCAAACTTAAAAGGTATTCCTGTAGTTATTTTAACCACGTCTAAGCAAGAGGAAGATATGGTTAAGGGTTACGATTTAGGCGCGGCTTCATACATTACTAAACCAGTTACGTTTGATGGCTTAGTTGAACTAATGAAAACGTTAGGTAAGTACTGGGTGGAGTTTGTAGAGTTACCTAGTACGTTTAATGACTAAATAAAAAACTGGAGACGCTATGTTAGATAAGGCAACCAGACTGTTACTTGTTGAAGACGATGAAGATGATTATATTTTAACCTGTGATTATCTAGAGCAGCTGAGTTCGCATACATTTGATATAGAGTGGATCAGTGATCCCAAGCAGGCAGTTAAGGTGCTGAGTAAAAATCATCATGATATTTGCCTGCTTGATTACCGCTTAGGGGCTTCAGACGGCTTAGCAGTATTAAAACAAGCTGTAGAAAATGGTTTTAATGGCCCTATCATTATGCTCACCGGGCAATCAAACGACGCCCTTGATTTAGCCGCTTTGGATGCAGGAGCTGTTGATTACCTCGTAAAAAGTGAAATGAGCTCAAGTCGCTTTGCCCGCTCTATTCGCTACGCATTAGCCCGACGCGATGTTGAAGATGAACGCCTTGAACGACTTAAAGCAGAGGCTGAGAATCGTTCTAAAGACCGCTTTTTAGCACATTTAAGCCATGAGCTACGCACCCCGTTATCGTCAATCTTGGGCTATACCGAGTTGCTTATGCAAAGTGAATTTAACAATCATGCCAATAATGAGTTAGGGGTTATTTATCGTAATGGTAAGCATCTACTTAGCTTGTTAAATGATGTTCTCGATTTATCAAAAATAGCTGCCGATAAACTGGAGCTCAGCTGCAGTGATGTCAACCTTGATAGTTTAATGGCTGATGTGTTTACCTTAATGCGAGTATCTGCGCTGGATAAAGGGCTGTCGCTGCGTTTTGAGTCATTACAACCTTTGCCTCTTGTAATTAGTATTGATGCGACACGGTTTCGGCAAATTTTAATTAATATCATCAATAATGCGATTAAGTTCACCGAGCAAGGCGATATCATTGTTCACGCATGGACAAAAGTTATTGATGGCCGTGAAATGCTGTTTTTTAGTATTAAAGATTCTGGAATGGGTATTGCCCCTGAGAAACAAGCACTTATATTCAAACCATTTGAACAAATAGCCGATGTAGAATCGCGCTCAGTTGGCGGCGCGGGGTTAGGTTTAGCTATTTGCTCTGAATTGTTGAGTCGTATGCAGGGCGGGATCACATTAGAGTCTGCTATTGGTCATGGATCTGAATTTACTATTTCAGTGTATCCGGGCAATATTCAATATGTAGAGCGCAGTGTATTGAAGCTCGATTTGACACCTAATATGCAGCAAAAAATGGCCCCTTGTAAAGTCAGTGGCCGAGTATTGGTGGTTGATGATTTACGAGATTTACGGGTGTTAGTTGGGCATATGATCTCTTCTGCTGGTGCAAAGGTTGATTATGCTGAACACGGTAAGCAAGCACTTGATAAAGTAACTAAAGCACAACAGCAAGGTGATCCGTACGACATTATATTTTTAGATATTCATATGCCGGTGATGGGGGGCAAAGAAACTACGATTGAACTTAGAAAAATGGGTTTTAAGGGTGCGGTAATCGCGCTTACTGCTGCCACGATGAAAGGTATACATAGCGAGTTATTGGCGCTGGGCTTTAACGATGTGATAGGCAAACCTGTTGATTCAAGCTTACTTTATCAGTGCTTAACTAATTACTCTATGGCGGCTAATAAGCCCGTTGATAAATTAGCGCAACCAGCGCGAGTAAAAAGTTGTGCGCGTTTTTTATTGGTTGAAGATGATGCAGATGCGGCGCAAATCACCCAGTTATTACTGGAAAGTTTAGGGGTTGAAACCGTTGTTGCAACTAGTTATGAGCATACTTTAGCAATTCTAAAAAATGACTCTCAATTTGATAAAGTGTTATTAGATATGCATTTGCCTGATGGCAGTGGCTTGGATTTAGCTCGTTATACAAAGCAGTATTATCCAGATTTAAAGCGAGTAATCGTCAGTGGTATACAGCCAGAACCGAAGCAAATTGAACTCCTTGAGATAGAGCAAGTATTACTTAAACCGATTAATTTAGCATTACTAACCCAACTTATTGAGGGTTAGTAATAATTGATTGACGGACGATCAGTTCTGGCTCAAATAATGTTTGTAACGGTAATTCACCCTTACCGTAAACTTTGCTTAAAATCCACTTTGCTGCCATTTTTCCTATATCATTAATTGGGTAGTTAATAGTCGTTAGTGGCGGGTAAATATGACGGGTAAAAAATACGTTGTCATAACCCATGATCGACAATTGTTCGGGAAGCTTAATGCTATATTCTCGGGCTGTGGCCATTGCACCAATGGCCATTTCATCATTAGCACAAATTAAAGCTGTAAAAGCGTGGTTACTTTCATGGAATAACTTAAAACCTGCCGAGCCGCTGGTTTCCATAAAATCGCCTTGATAAAGCAATTGTTCATTAAATTCTAAGTCAAATTCAGCGAGAGCCTGTTTATGGCCGGTTAAGCGATCCTGAGCATCTTTTTTCCAAAGTGGCCCGCTAATGTAAGCTATGTCACGATGGCCTTGCTCAAGGACATACTTGGTTGCTAAATATCCACCTTTGATATTATTTAAAACGATACACCGATCGGCAAGCTCTGGGATCAAACGGTTGATCAGTACAAAGGGGGTGCTGCCTTTACTCAGTTCTATCAAGTAGTCGTCGCTGATGGCTTCAACATGTAAAATCAAGCCATCACAATTGCGACTAATTAAAAACTCAATCCCTTGCTGTTCACGATCGGCATCACTGTGGCCTGCGGTAATAATGACGTGTTTACCTTGATTACGAAACGCATTTTCAATGTCGCTCATCATCGGTCCATAAAATGGCCCGTGTAGCTCAGAAACGAGCAAGCCTACGCTATTCGAGCAATTAGATGCGAGAGATTGTGCAATGGAATTAGGCCGGTAACCAAGCTGTGTCATCGCAACGGTTACCTTTTTTCGCGTTGCATCACTGACATTAGTATTATTATTCATTACCCTTGAAACGGTCGCTAATGAGACCCCAGCAAGTTTTGACACCTCATAAATGGTCGCCATGATATTCCTTGTTAAGTACTACTTCTTTGGGCTAAATCAGCGTTTATTTTCTCTAAGGTATTATTATCAAGAATATACCTTTTCATGATCAACGCGACAAGTACACTACCAATTGCAGGAAACAGTGTAAACGAGGTTAAAATACCGGCTTTAGTTGCTTCATTAAGCTCAGTGTTAGCTTGATAGCCATAGTAAGCCAGTAACCAACCAGCAATAGCTCCGCCCAGTGCCAGGCCTAGTTTAATAAAGAACACCACGCTTGCATAGACCAAGCCAGTTAGCCGATGGCCATTTTGCCATTGTCCGTAGTCAATTGTATCTGCCATTTTTGCCCATAACAATGGAGTTGCCATTTGGGTGAAAAAACACCATAAAAAATAGATTGCAAACGCGAGCACTAATTGGTCGTCAGATAAGAAAAATGCAAAACAGCTTATGGCCGCAGAGATGTATTGGAGATATATATATGCTGCTTTTTTATCAACCCGTTTACTCAGTGGTTGTGCGCAGGCGCAGCCAAGGATATTACCGATCATTCCCAAGGTAACAAATTGCGTAACTAAGTCGGCTTCACCAAGAACATATTTTACGTAATAAATTGCTAAAGTCGTACGCAGCACCATACTCGTGAGCAGCATAATGGCAGCACCACAGAGTATTTTAAAAGGACCGTTTTGCCACAACGTTGCCATTTGTGCTTTGAGGCTAAGGGTTTGTTGCTGTGGTGCAACCACGCGTTCTTTAGTAAAGCGAAAGCAGAACAAAAATAATATCACACCGAAACAGCTCATCAGTATCATAGTAAGCTGATAGCCAAGAGCATTATCGCCTTTACCAAACCAGCTTACTAATGGCAATGTGCAAGCACTGACGAGTAAGCCACCGAGCATACCAAATACAAAACGATAAGATTGAATGGATACGCGTTCACTCGGATCGCGACTTAGTACTCCACCCAAAGCTGAATAAGGAATATTAATTGCGGTATAAACCAGCATTAATAGCGTATAGGTGACAAACGCGTAGATGACTTTTCCTGTCGCGTTTAAATCTGGTGTGGTAAAAGTAATTACACTAACCAGCCCAAACGGGATCGCGAGCCACAATAGGTAAGGCCGATAACTACCATATTTGGTTCGGGTTGCATCGGTGAGCGCCCCCATTAACGGATCGGTGATTGCATCATTAACTCCACCCCCTAGGAACAGAGTACCA
>NZ_JACJFH010000061.1:0-29411 GCF_014164495.1 Pseudoalteromonas sp. SG41-5
TAGCTCTGTTGTTTTTAAGCGATTCATAAGATCACAAAACACCATGAATGTTCCCTCGCTTCCCACATTTTTTAATACTATTAGTTCATTGATATATAAAGGCTAATTCTGGGGATACTTTAGGACATTAGCGTTACTTGGCGAGCGATTAATAACATTAACGGATTTAGACAGTATTTCATATGAAACTGTTCGTAGACGCCTTAAAGAAAATGCGTTAAAGCCCTGGCAAAAAAAGATGTGGTGTGTGGCAACAATGGACGCTGAGTATATTGCAAGAATGGAGCATGTACTTGAATTATATGCTGAGCCAGCGGATGAGCTCAATCCTATTATTAATTTTGATGAGGCGATGAAGCAACTTGTTGATGATACACGGCCAGTACAACCGATGAAAAAGGGACAGGTAAAACGCCTAGATTATGAATATAAACGGGTTGGCGTGGCTAACTTATTTGTATTCTTTGACCGTCATCGGGGTTGGCGGCACGTTAAAGCAACACAGAGGAAAACGAAAGTTGATTTTGCTCACTGTATGAAGGACTTAGTCGATGAACACTACCCACATGCGAATAAAATTCGTGTCGTGCTAGATAACTTATCGACTCATACGGAAGGTGCGTTATATAAAGCATTTTCACCGCAAGAAGCACGACGTATTTTAAATAAAATAGAGTTCCATTACACACCTAAACATGCGAGTTGGTTGAATATGGTCGAGATAGAAATTGGCAATATGAATAAGCAATGCTTAGATCGGCGCATAGCAAGTATGGAAGAGTTAAAGACAGAGCTCACGGCGTGGGAATGGCGCCGAAATAAAGAAGGCGCCAGTATAAATTGGATGTTTAATGTTGATTCAGCACGTGAAAAACTAGAGAGAGCTTACGGTGCTCTCAACTAGTCAAAATTTGTGTGACGAAGTACTAGGTTCTAAAAAATTTAACCACAGAATTCACTGAAAAGTAAATAAAATCAAAAAAGATTTCTCTGTGCAGCGCGAAGCGCCTTTGTGTTCTCTGTGGTGAATAAAAAGATAAGTTGTGCCACATAAAAAGCGCAGATAAGTACTGTACTTTATACACGTTCTGTTGACGGAGTTATTTGAGCAAATTATAGTCATTGATATTGGCTAAGAGTAATAATTAATTGACTGCTCACATATTCAAGGATATGAGCGACGCGCGTATATTGTTCCACTTAGCTTTGTTTAAAAGATATTAGAAAACTTAATGATAGTAATATCTTAGTTAATTTGTTAAAAATATATAAAGTATAAATATAAGTGTGGTCGGAGCAGAAATATCCGCCCTTCGCGCACTATAAAATTGTTATACAAAAAGGCTAATTCATGGATTGTGTTGTTAAGCTGAACATAAGCTATATATTAAAAGTATTGATCGGTAAGCTTGTGAGTGATTCAGATTCATGGATGGATTTAAAAACATCTGAAGAATTTAACTTATGGATAATGTTAGAAGATGGTCTCAAAGATAGAATAATATGTGAAAAACAATGCATGGGCTGTTTAGATTATCATTTAGTTAACCGTATTTTTTATGACTTCATTGAAAATATTAAAATCATCAATAATAAAAATACAGATCTTATCAATTGCTTATCAGATAAGTTCTCTTTAAAAAATGAAGAAGATCCTGTAAGTCTTGCTTTTGAATTGATATCAAACCCAGTATATGTCGAGAGACAACTTGATGAAAAAGCTCACCATCTGTACAAGCAGTACGTAAAAGGAGTCGAGCAAGTTCACTCTGCTTTAGCGGTAGGGTACTGTCAGCAAAGAATGACAGAGTTGCATGATATCATAATATCTAATTCCCATTTTGGTGAGATGCAATCTTTAAGCTATGAAGATTTTGAAGTTAGTCCTACTCTGAATACTTTCTATTTGGATCAAAATTTCGTTAGCAAGTGTGTTAACGACAAGAATTTTATGCTCCAAGTGGAAAACTATAAGAAAAGATCAAAATCCATTTTCTTATCTAGTGCATACTTGATTGAAGATGGCATAAAAATGAATAGGGTATTCCTTAAAAGTTATTTTGAACTGTTATTTGAATTAACTAACAACATATTAATTGCAAAGCAGGATCGACATCTTAAGTTTTTTAAAGAACAGATTGATTCAACCGTCGAAAGAGTTATTCTTTGGCTAGAAACTACTCGGGCGGCTGAAGGTTTAAAACTATACAAATCTTTATATAATAATTATGCATATCCTATGTTTAATCGTAAAAGTAATATTACAAAAACCTTAAATAAGGACATAAAAGTATTTTTTGCAGATATTGATGATGATTTTCATCCAGAGTCTTTTGATATGGAGTTTAATAGTCATAATATCATTCATGGGATAATGATAAGTAAAAGTTATCAATTTACAATTCAAGATATCAAAAAAGGGCATGTTACTTTTGATAGTGATTTCGATTGTATGAATAAGATTGAACAATTATCCGAATTAATGGATCTTATAAACTTTGAAACAGAATCAATTAAAGATATCAAAAAAATAAAAAGTAGCTATCAAGATACGGAACACTTAAAACATGCTTGGAAAGCTGATTATTTCATAACTGATGATGTCAAGTTAATAAAACGAGGCGAATATATTTATGCTTTGCTAGGTATTAAAACCAAGTTTTTAAAGATTAGTGACTTTAAAAAAACGATGGTAGAGTTTTACGCACATTGATTTTGCATAATCGGGTAGCCGGAGGTTTCTAACCTTCAGCCCCCAAACCACCCATAATGCACTTTTTATTAACAGGAAGTGCAATGGGCGGTTCATCTCCCGTAATAAATATTATCCAAATATCTCTCAATGACACTAAATCTTGTAAAGCTAAGTACTCATTGCCCAGCGCAATGTTAATTCCTTTTTTTAGCCCTTACTCACTCAAATAAGCCACGCAAACACCTGTAATACCTTTGTAAAATGCAATCAAAACAGCACCAAGCACTCTTTTTATATTTAACATGAAAATTAGTTATCGATTGAATCAAAATAGCAACTCGGCTATGGTTAATGCATCAATAAAAATAAATTTTAAACGAGTAATTCTACAGGCTCGTTAACCATGATAAGGATCTATGATGAGCCTGAAAAATCACTTTGAATTGCTGGCGGCCTATAATCAGCGGATGAATTTAAAGGTGTATGAGGCTTCGAGTCAGCTCTGTGCAACTAATCTGGCCCAAGACCGTGGGGCCTTTTTTGGATCCATTCTCGGAACTCTTAATCACATCATTGTTGGTGATACTATCTGGCTAAAACGGTTTGCTACCCATCCAGCCTGCTTGCGGTCTTTACAGGAGGTAGCTGATATTCCAAATCCAAAGAGCCTGGATCACATAACCTTCAATGACATTGGTAGCCTATCGGAGCACCGGTTCTGGTTGGATCGGATAATTATCAACTGGACAGCCGAGCTATCTGAAAGTGATCTGGATTTCATTCTCAGCTACCAAAACACCAAGGGGATCTCCGCTACCAAACGATATTCGAGTCTAGTTCTTCATTTTTTTAACCATCAGACTCATCATCGTGGCCAAGTTTCTACATTGCTATCGCAGGCAGGCGTGGATATTGGGGTTACTGACCTGTTGGCTGAGATTCAGGAGGAAACGCATGCATAACAAAGCGAACATGCTTTTGAGATCACCGCAATGAATCAAGAATTAAGACTATTGGAAGAAATCCTAAAGAGAAATAGCGAAGATCCTGACTCAATTGATATTGAAAATGAGGTCGATCATTATTTCTTCTTTGATGGAATTAAGAATGAAGAAGATCTCGATGAAGCATGGAGAGTTTTTGATGAACACGAAGAGATAAGGAATAGGCTTTTAAATATAGTAAGTGAAACTGACTCTATATCTAGGTGGGGTTACAGAGTACCAAAGAGTGAGCAGATTAGGTGTGATGATCAGGAACTCAAGAATTTAGTCTCCTTACACATATCGAGTCTTCGACCAATCCTTTTAGAGGAAGACTATAATGCCGAAATTATTGCCTTTATTGATAGCGGCTTTCAAGTTGAAATTGCTCCATCAGGTATAGAATTCCCTGATACATCGGATAACGAACTATTTGGTGTCCTTTATGAAGCGATTGGTGAGTATTGGATTGATAACTTCCCCTATGACAGGGAGCATTATGAAGTCTTAAAAAACTGGGCAATCTACCTTACTAAGTGTGACGAAGTTGCAACTTATTTAATGTGGCCTTTTTTGTCGAACGAAAAAGACCTAGCCCCTTGCACAATGGATGCTGGTGCTAAATTATGGAAGCTTGGTTGTAGAGATCGATTTTGGGTTAAAGATTTAGACTACGTAAGTAAAGTAGTTTATGTAAGGCCACCATGGCTAGACGAATAACCGCACATAATCGGTTAGCCGGAGGTCTCTAACCTCTAGACCACTCGATTCTAAACGCCTATTTTTGGTACTGGTGATATCACATGCTATGGCGAGTCGTTGGCTGATAAGCATTGGCTATTAGGTAATAATATCCCCAACTTCGTGAGTCTAGAATCTGTGTTACTCTAAAGCGGAGTTTTTCAAGTTAGTTGTCGCCTCAAGTTAGAGGCGACAACATTCTGACACAGGGGGCTACTAACGTCTTGATAATTATGTATGTGAGAATGCAGTATAGATAAAAGCCCAGATATAATTTCAAATGAGCTTTATTGTGTGAGTCTGTTAAAAAACGAGAACGAATTTATTCAGAATACGCTTTAATTAATTTATACAAAGTTACTTTTGTTTTAAATATGCTGGCATCATCGTGACGAAAAATACACAGCGTTTTACTATTGTGTCTATCTAAAAATAGCAAATCACCTTCGGTATTTTTACCAATAGTGAGACTTGCAGATAACATCAACATGGACCAACCGTACCCTTTTTGATCATAAAGAGTAGGGCCTAAAACATCTTTTAATGTGTTTGCGTATGCTTTTAATGCGCGAACTTCGCTAACTTCCATGTCATTTATGTTAGTTAACTCAATCATCTTCTCAAAACTTAACAGTTCAAATTCTTCACCTTCTACGGTAACAGTTCTCTCTTTTTCTTTAATGAAGTTACTGTAATTTTTTGCAAATAAATTCTGCGCCAGATCAACTGTTTGTACGATTAAATCTTCATCCATACATATATCCTTATTGAATATTTTTAGAGTTTTGTACTGATATTTTTTACAAACGCAAGCGCGAGATAAACTCGCGCCTACTACAAACGCCCCTAGTTAATCGCTGGATAACCTATGCGGTCTGATAAGTAACCAACACTGGTGGCAAAGTAATATGAGCGATTCCAATGCATTAACGCTTTGTAATTATCATAAGCTAAATACATACGGCCATTCATATCATCAGGCATAACCAATGCCGCAGTTACATCTACGGCTGGTAAATCAGTACCATCCATTTTACGTACACCTAAAGCTTGCCAATCAGCTAACGAACGCTCTGAATCAGCCCAAAACTCTAACCATTGAGTACGTGTTTTAGTGCCACGTTGCAATACATAGCTAGGTTCGAAGCTCTGTGGTAACTTAATTTGACGACCCCAAGTAAGATCACTATTCCAGCCAGCTTGCTTTAAATAGTTAGCTATTGATGCAAAGGCATCAACTTGGGTAGTCCAAATATCTTTTCGACCATCTTTATCATAATCTACCGCGTAGGCATTAAATGAGGTTGGCATAAATTGCGTTTGCCCCATTGCACCTGCCCATGAACCATTGAATTTATCTAAAGTAATGTGCCCTTCCTTTAAAATATCAAGCGCGGCCCATAGTTGGTTTTTATACATAGTTTCGCGACGGCCATCAAAAGCCAGCGTGACTACCGATGAAATAACGTTGTGACCACCTTGGATTTTACCAAAATTACTTTCAAGGCCCCATAACGCAACAATAAAGCGTGCCTGCACGCCGTACTCGGCTGCAATTTGTTCTAAAATATCTTTATTTTCAGCGTATAGCTTTCGTGCACGGTCAATTTTCCATTGTGGCACACGCTTTGGTAAGTAAGTCTCTAAGGTTTCTTTAACTTCAGGCTGATTTTTATCAGCAGAAATTACCTTTTCTTTAAAGTGTGCTGTAGCGAAAGCATCTTCAATTAATTGACTATCGTAGCCTTTTTGTGCTGCTTCTTGTTTTAAACCTGCAACATATTCATCAAATTGTGCTTGGGTCTTGGCCAGTGCCGATGTACTGATACAGGCACTACATAAAATTGCAGCCAATTTAGTCATTATATGTTTAGTCACTATCAACTCCATTTTGTTTTCTATGCTCAGCTAGTAAGTTAGCTTCAGGTGGCGGTAACTGGAGATAAAACCCGACATCAGTTAATGATTTCTCAACCAAACTTAAATCAGCCCCGCCTAAATGCGTTCGTTTTGCTAAATTAATTAACATTACGTAATGAGGTTGACCGAACATAGCCATCAAAGGTTCCGGTACCTTGCTAAAATCATCTCTTTTTTCTACAAAAAGGAAGGTATCCGCTTTTTTCTTACTTTTATATACCGCAGTCAGCATTATGACCCTATAAAATCTTGCTTAACAGTGCTGCACACTATAACATGAGAGTCATAATAAGTTAGAAAAATTAGATTAGAAATTTCACCTTATCCATATAAACACAGGCCTTATTCAGCCTGCGTTTATCTAAAATTGATTTCTGATCACACTATTCAATTGAGCGTGTATGTCGGACCAAACTTTTGAGCTAAAAGGGAATCTTTTTACGTTATCAGTTTTACATCTTTATAGTACTGATATAAACCTGTTAGCTGAGCAACTGTATATAAAAATTGCCCAAGCCCCTCGTTTTTTTGAGGGTGCTCCTATTGTTGTTAATTTAATTGAGATAAAAAATAATCTTGTTGATTTTGTTCATCTAAAGTCTTTATTAGAACGAATGAACTTTAATGCTGTTGGAGTCTGTAATGGCTCTGATGAGCAACATACGCAAGCCAAAGCCGCTGGGCTCTCAGTTTTAAATTATTCACAAGACGTTAAGAGTGAACCTGTTACAAAGCAGAGTAATACTTCAATTGTTGAGAAAACAGTTTACTTACCTGCCCAAGTTATCAATGGCACAGTGCGCTCTGGTCAACAAGTGTATGCTAAAGACCGTGACCTAATCGTTATTGGTGCGGTAAGCCATGGTGCAGAAGTGATTGCTGATGGCAATGTACATATTTATGGCACATTACGTGGTCGCGCAATAGCAGGCGCACAAGGTTACAACGAAGCACGTATTTTTTGCCAAAAATTAGAAGCAGAACTTGTTTCTATCAATGGCAACTACTGGATCAGCGATTCTCTGCAAGGTGAGTTCTGGGGCAACGCTGCACAAATCCAACAAAAAAATGAATCATTAGAAATTTCAGCTTTGGTTAAAGGATAAATCTTATGGCAAAAGTCATTGTCGTTACGTCAGGTAAAGGTGGTGTAGGTAAAACTACATCAAGTGCTGCAATTGGCACAGGTTTAGCACTTAAGGGCTATAAAACAGTCATTATAGATTTTGATATCGGTTTACGTAACCTTGATTTGATCATGGGCTGTGAACGTCGCGTTGTCTATGATTTTGTTAACGTTATAAACGGTGAAGCAAATTTAAATCAAGCACTTATCAAAGATAAACGGGTAGATAAATTATTTTTATTACCTGCTTCACAAACCCGTGATAAAGATGCTTTAACTCGCGAAGGTGTTGAACGCGTATTAAACGAGCTGAAAAAAGACTTTGATTATATCGTCTGTGATTCGCCAGCAGGGATTGAAGCCGGCGCTATGATGGCGATGTACTTTGCTGATGAAGCAATTGTAACAACGAACCCTGAAGTATCATCAGTTCGCGATTCAGACCGTATTTTAGGTATTTTGCATAGCAAATCTAAACGTGCTGAAGAAGGACTTGAAAACATAAAAGAACATTTATTACTGACTCGTTATAACCCAGAGCGAGTAGCTAAAGGTGAAATGCTGTCAGTTGAAGATGTGCAAGATATTCTTTCTATCGAATTGTTAGGTGTAATACCTGAATCACAAGCGGTATTAAGTGCATCAAACTCAGGCCAGCCAGTTATATTAGATACAGAGTCTGATGCTGGACAAGCTTATGCCGATGCAATTAATCGCTTATTAGGTGAAACAGTCGAATTTCGCTTCTTAGATGTAGAAAAGAAAGGTTTGTTCAAACGGATATTTGGAGGTTAACGTGTCACTACTTGACTACTTCCGCTCAGAAAAGAAAAATACAGCGTCACTAGCAAAAGAGCGATTGCAGATCATTGTTGCGCATGAGCGCTCACAGCGTGGTACACCTGATTACTTGCCACAATTGAAACAGGATATTCTTGATGTTATCCGTAAATACGTCAACATCAGTAATGACGCGGTTCAAGTCCAATTCGATCAAAACGAAGATGACTTAGCGGTATTAGAACTCAACGTCACTTTACCTGACGAAGAGAAAGAAAAGAAATAACTAAAAGGGCGCTATTACAGCGCCCTTTTCACATTTTAATAGCATAAAAAATCTAATGTTTATTTTAACTACTTAGCTTTATTATTTAATTAAAGTCTGATTAATAAACCTTGCAATTTAAATAAAATAGGCATCCCAACTAAAGAATACCCTTTAAATTTATATTATAAATTATAATTTTTAGAAACTATAATTAGCACCTAAATAAAAGCGTCGTCCTGAATACTGGTTATAAGTAAAGCGATTACTTTGTTTCCAATAACCTTCTTCAACTTCCTCAGTTAAGTTAACCACAGAGGCTGTTAATGACAACTGCTCAGTCAAACTATAAGCCGCATTAACATCTAACTGACCATAATCTTTCGTGTATAAATTGTAACCTTGATGGATGCCATTAGCCCGATCATCTTTCCAGTTATAGGATGCCCTTACACTAAAGTCATCATTTTCAAAATACACTGAAAGATTATATTGATGTTTGGCTGTTCCTGGGATTTCAGCATCTGTTTTTTGTCCATTCGTTGAAACTTGGCTGGTGCTTGTATCTGTAAAAGTATAGTTAGCTAACACCCCAAAGCCACTCTCGAAAGAGTGTTGAAAAAACAACTCAACCCCTTGTGATTGAGCGTCACCACCGCCAACTTTAGTATTCATTTCAACTTCTATGGGGCCATTACAACAATCATGCTCTCGTTGAACTATTTCAACAGCAGAAATGGGCAAATTAGCAATATCTTTAGTAAAGTATGTAGCACCTAGTGCTGAGCCTTCACCGTAATACCATTCGATACCTAGATCGAACTGATCAGAAATCATTGGATCTAGGCCTGTATTTACAGATGTACCAGTTCCTCGCCCTGTCCAAGAGTCTGGTGAGTTTATATTAACAGGAGGACCATATGACTCAGCTTGGCTCAGGTCAGAATAGCTTACACGAGACATCGTTCTGGCAGCAGCAAATCGAACAACAACATCTTCATTCGCATCCCATGCAAGGTTAAAGCTTGGTAATAATTCACCATCATCGCTGCTGCGTTCATTAGGCGTAGTGTCATTATTATCTTGACCAATAACATCATCATACGTAAGCGTACTTAAATCGGTATTGACATAGCGTACACCGAGATTGCCGCGAAAGTCCTGCCACTGGAAATTACTTTGCGCATAAACAGACCAAATATTTTCTTCTAGTGTATATGTCCCAGCTAAAGATGGCACAACGGTTTGCGTAAAGTTATTGCGTAGATAGCTATCTAATGCAGCAAAATCAAATGCTAAAAAGTTAAAAGCGCCAGTGTTTCCGGCACTGTTATCAACCACGGTATTGCTTACTAACGTTTCTGGATCAGGATGAAAATCTGGGTTATGAAACCATTCGTTTCCGGACAAATAACCACGGTAACCACCGTTATCAGCGATGCCATCATCCCAACGAAAATCATTTTTAATCCCCTTAATTTCATGATTGCGGTATTTAGCCCCAACAAAAAAGGTAGTAAAAATCCCTGTATCGATATCAAATTGCAGATCAGCTTGTGCGTAATCTTCAGTATCTTTATTTTCAGAAGAGTAGGAATCAAACCAGTCATAATATTGATAAGCTTGTTTATCAGACGCTAGATCGGTCGATACTTCATAGCTTGGTTTACCACCCACGGTTGACCACAACCAGCTATTCACAGATCCTTGGCGTGCATCTATATTGGCATAAGTTTCCCGTGAAGTTCCGCCTTCAGCCTCTGTATGGCCGATTTTAAAAGTAGCAGTAAATATATCCCCATAATATTTGGCTTCAAAATCAAAACTATCTGATTTAGAACCACCGATCCTTTCTCTCCCTGTTAATTGAGGAGACAATAAGCCACGGCGAACGGCTACGCCATTATTGACATCAGCATCTCCCCAGTTATTGTCATTAAGTAAACCATTATCTGCATTACCGTAAGCTACGACCGTATCACCGTCTAAAACAACGCCGTAATAGGGGTTATGATTGTCATTCCATTCCGCAAACAATACGCTCTGCGACGATGAGTCATAATCTAATTTTGCACCAAAGTAGTTCAGGTTTAAGTCTAATTTATCTGTAGGCATCCATTGAATAGCAACTTGATAACCATCGCGTGTGCGATCTTCTATTGAGTTACCTGCACTCATTGCACGAGGTGCCCATACATTGTTGTAAACTTCGCCTGTTGCATGGTCAACAATGGCAGGACGCTCTGCCCCTTCGACTGTGTCAGAATGAAAGCGCCAGTGCGAAGCATTATTAGTAATGGTTGTTACCGTTTTATCTTGGCGAGTAAACCCAGCAAGTACACCAAAATTTGATTCATCATTTTTCCATGAATACAGCACATTCACTTGTGGCTGGGTGTCTTCAGACACATCATCATAGGTTGCCTCTAGGCTAAGTGCGCCTGAGTTAGCCTCCATATCTAATGGCTTGCGGGTGTGCAATATAACAGTCCCACCAATCCCCCCTTCATCTATACGCGCTTCTGCACTTTTAAATACTTCCACACTACTAATCATACTGGATGGCAACAACGTATAATTAAAACTTCGAGTGGGCACATCAGCCCCAGAAGAAGCAATATAATTGCCATTTAACTGTGTGAGGGTCCAATCTGGTGATGTGCCACGAATACTCACTCGACTGCCTTCACCACCGTCACGGTCAATCAATACACCTGAAACTCGTTGCAATGAATCAGCAACATTTTTATCTGGAAATTTACCGATATCTTCAGCTGTTATCGCATCAACAGTTGCATTAGAGAGTCGTTTTATTGCTAAATTTTCAGCAGTTGAAGAACGAATACCTCTCACTTCAATCACTTCAAAGTCATCGTTATTTTGATTATCTTTTTGATCTGCATACGCGACATTGCAGGCAGCCATTAATGCTAAAAATAATACTGATCTATTAAATTTTCGTGAAAGTTCAGTTGATTTATTAATGTTACTATAATCAGCCATACCAATCTCCATCATTGTGTGTGTTATATTTCACTCAGTAAATTTCTAGTTACGTCGAGTGATTTATTATATCTTTACAGCCACTAACTCATGCGGTTAATAAATTGTAAAGGTCACAGTTAGGATAAGGTTACTGTATATAAAGTGATAATATATTTTCGGTGTGAATCAGTATAAAATCGGCGTAAGCCACAATAAAAAACAATTTAAACGGTAAATATTCACCCTTTACTTTATATAAAATTATTCAATAAAAATCATAATTAAAAATTTCGTTGCTTCCTTAATAATTCACAAAATACTCGCCGCATCTAGTAATTTACTTCCTGTCTTAGAGGTTACTGCATAATTAAAACCAGGTTGAATACAATAAGAGCCATATTCACCAGATTTACTCAAGGCTAAAAAACCGACTTGAAACTGTTTATAATCACCCAGCTTGTGGGCAATTCGCTCAACTGCAGCCTTGCACGCTTGAGTAGGTGTCATACCTTGGCGCATCATTTCAACTACTAAATGGCAGCCTACCGTTTTTATCATCAACTCGCCCATGCCCGTTGCCGTTGCAGCACCGACTTCATTATCAACGTACAAACCTGCACCTATAATGGGCGAATCACCTACTCTGCCTGACATTTTAAAGGCCGCGCCACTAGTGGTACACGCCCCAGATAAATCGCCACTACTATCAAGCGCTAACATGCCGATTGTGTCGTGGTTTTCAATATTGATCACGGGCGCATATTTTGATTCCACCAGCCAATCTTGCCAGGCCTTTTTAGCTTGCGGGGTTAATAAGTTTTCTTCTATAAACCCTTGTGATTTAGCAAATTGCAGCGCCCCTTCACCTACTAACATCACATGCGGGGTGTTATCCATCACTAACCGGGCAACAGAGATGGGATGCTTAATATGTTGTAAACATGCAACAGAGCCGCAGTTTTGATTTTCATCCATAATGCAGGCATCGAGGGTAACGTTCCCTTCTCTGTCTGGATAACCACCATATCCTACTGTCATCACATTCGGGTCTGCTTCAGGAATTCGCACACCGGCTTCCACAGCATCAATGGCTTTACCATGCTCAGCAAGTACCTGCCACGCGGCTTTATTAGCCGCTATACCATGTTGCCACGTTGAGACGACGATAGGCTTATTAACTTTACTTTTAGCTACTGTCTTAAACGGTATTAATGCAACAGCACTTGAAATAGCTGATAACTTTAAAAAGTCACGTCTGTTAGTGATCATTATTGTTCCTCATTAAATTTGCGAGCATCGGCTGTAAATCAAAAGCAAGCGATTTAATTTAACCACGACTTGCATATAGGGTTGGTATATCTGTTTAATCTTTAACTGAGCGTATATTTAAAGACTGTTGAAAACGTTCACTCCAATAATGAGTTCGTTTTAAATAGTAATCAGCAGCTAAAGGGCCGTAATCAAGGTACTTATAGTCACCCACTTGCTTCTCAATCGCAGGCTCGATCTGAGTCCCTTCGTGCCATTCATTAAATGAGGTCACTCCGATAAAGGTTGGAGCCACTGCAATTGCTTTTTTAAACATCGTGTCGTAGTACTTTCCAGCTTCGCGTGCTCTGAAGTTTTTTTTGTTCCACGGACGAATTCTATCGTCTGCATACCCAGGACCGACACTTGGAATAAATAGTTTATTATGTTGCTTTGCCCACTTAGCTAGGTATGGCCAGTTTTTAGTGGTACTGCCATAAACAAACCCATCAACAGCAAAGTAGGTATAAAAGCCATCCATACCACTGTTTAAAAAGAATGACTCCTCACCTTCATCAACCCACAGCCCTATAAAGTTAGCATCATACGTTTTACCTCTGACTGTTAATTCGCCTTTTGGTAGCAACACCTTCTGCCATTCACTGATTGGCATTTTGTATGAGTCATAAACATAATATAATGGCTTGCCTTGGTAATGATATAAAGCGGGATGTTGCCCAAAGCGCTGGTCTAGCTGTTTTACTACCTGTAAAAATTCAGCCGCACTGTGATAGATAGGTTCAATATGGAAGTTAACTTTAAGGCCGATTTTAGCGGCTTTATCCATAAAAACTGGCACTGAACTGGTACCAAAATCGCTATCGCCCCACCAGCTTAATATAATTACGCTAACTCCTGCTTGTTTCATCATCGCTAAATGGGTATCCATAAGTGCTTCGTCGTTTGCACTGTAAGTACCTAATTCAGGATAAAAATTAGCACCAATGTCATCGCCGCCAGGGTAGCCTTTACGTCCAACAATAGGTTGATCACCGTAAGGTAATACCTGATGATTCCAGTGCGCCCATTGACCATCAACTTTTAAGTTGCCATACCAACTGTAATAAAATATATGCAGACCACGCTGTTGTGATCCGGCTGCAGATCCAGCAGTCACATAAAAACTGCATAATAAAAAGCTTATTAAGATGGCCGGGCACCTTATTAATCGTGAAAGTTTATTCTTAAACAACATATT
Organism: Pseudoalteromonas sp. SG41-5; assembly: GCF_014164495.1. Taxonomy (NCBI): domain Bacteria; kingdom Pseudomonadati; phylum Pseudomonadota; class Gammaproteobacteria; order Alteromonadales; family Pseudoalteromonadaceae; genus Pseudoalteromonas; species Pseudoalteromonas sp. SG41-5. The sequence continues at coordinate 14,002 of NZ_JACJFH010000061.1, forward strand.
ATTTACCTTTTCACCTAAAAACAGGCAGCTTGAAGCGCTATTTAGCACCTACAAGCTACCAAACAATCAAAACTAAAATGGTTGCTGTGGGCCTATTAGTTCAAGTTCAGAAACGTGAACTTGCTGAGCATCACCATTGTTAGCACTAATACTTAAGCGATATAAGCTAAAGGCAAAACCATTCCCTATTGTAAAGAGACGTCGTTGATTCAATTGTTCAAATTCCTCGTCTTTAAAGCTCGCTATTTCTAACCATGTTTTACCGCCATCATTTGAGCCTTGTAAGGTGAAGTTTTTCGGATCTTTGTTGTTACTATCACTGCCATTCGTGATTGCGATATTAGTGACAATCTGTGCTTGAGGTAATGCAACATCAAGCCATACAGGCATAGTTTCAGTGGCTGCCGTCCATACCGTCGCTTTATCATCATCCGTTGCATTACTTTCTACCACTCCCTCTTGCTCGCCAGTACCTGCAAGGACTGATGAGGCAGTTGCAGAATGATCAACTGAAGCAACCTGCGGACCTATTAGCTCGATCTCTGCTATTTGCATCAGCGTATCGTCGCCACGGTTTTTAGTTATATTGAAGCGATAAAAACTAAAACCTAAATCGTTAGTAAAAGTGAAAACACGTCGTTGAAAACGCTGCTCAAAGTTCTCACCTAACCAAGCACCAAGTGTGATCCAATTTTCACCATCATTTGACGCTGCTAAGTTAAAGTTTTGCGGATCGCGTGAGTCAGCATCGTTTGCACTTGTTAGTGCCAGCTTATTAACCGCTGTCGTAGTAGTGAACTGTACCATTGCCCAAGATGGATTTTCAGCGCTTGGCGCGCCAGTCCAATCATTATGGTCCAACCATTTGCTATCAACATCACCATCGAACGCTTTAACACCCGCCTCACCATCACCAATCTGATTACGAACGGTAATTATTGCATCGGCTGATAACGCATGATTTAAATCTGCCACTTTAGGTCCTACCAAGGCAATCTCAGCAATTTTTACCCCAGCGCCAGCGGCGGTTTTAGTTATGCTTAAACGATAGCTAGAAAATGCCAGTGTATTATTGGTCGCAAACGATAACCTTTCACCACGACGTTCAAATTTTTCATCTGAATAATCAGCTAAATGAACCCATGTTTGCCCATCATCATTACTTGCAGCAAGTGAAAATGTAGCGGGATCACCATCTGCGTTTTGAGCATCTGAGATCAGTACTAACTTATCAACGGCAGCGGCTTGTGCGAGCGTAGCTGTGATCGAAACGGGTACTTCAGTTGAAGGCACATCAGAGACCCAACTTGTGTCGTCATTATTATCAAATGCCAGTGCATAACTCTCACCTGCACTTGCAGATATTACAGCACTGCCAATTGGTTCTGCGTGATCAACACTTGCATTTATAGGCCCCACAAAAGCAATCTCTGATAACTGCATTAAACCATCATCACCTCTATTTTTAGTGATATTTAAACGATATGAGTAAAATTCTAAGCCATTGTCAAAACGAAACTCACGTCGTTGGAAACGCTCATCAAAGTTCTCACCAATAAATTTAGCCAAGGTTAGCCAGTTTTCGCCATCGACTGAACCTTGAATATTAAAGTTTTGAGGATCTCGAGACTCAGCATCATTAGCACTCGTAATGAACACGCTATTAACAGCATGTTTTTCAGCAAAATCAACTTGGATCCAAGATGGGTCTTGCTCACTTGGCGCACCTGACCAATCATTATGATCAAGCCACTTGGTATTCGTATCACCATCAAATGCTTTACTTTCAGCTTCGTTGTCACTTATGCGATTACGAGCTGTGATGGTTGCTGTAGCAAGATTTTCAGCATTGGTAATTTCTTTAACAGGGCCACTAGATGCGGCACTTTCAAGAAAAGGGAGCGCAACATCAATAACATCCTCAGCTGATAGCGCTAATTTATCTAGGTAAGGAAAACCAGCAATGGTTTTCAACATTCGCTCACGCAATGGCTGTAAAGCGACTACATCCCCGTCATTGGCTAAGTTAATCGCGCTAATAAGTTCGTTAATAACACCCGCGACAGTTTCATCTTTACTAAGACTTGCAAATACTGCGTTAGCTAAAGAAAGTTTAATAATATTAATGTCGGCCAATTGGTCAGTACAATTACCTTCACTATCGCAATCTTGGCCTACTACAAAATTATCGTAGCTTTCGGCACTGATCAATTGGGTTTTAAATACATTGGCTTTACTGTCGATCCCCAGTGCTTTTAGTACTAAACGCGAGTTATCCGATAAAGCTAATTCATATAACTCACGCACAGCAACATTTAAACCATTGGCAATACCTTGCTCAACTAAATGAGTGGCGGTTGTAGTTAAAGCATTTACTTGAAAATTAGCGTCTGCTACGCCATCACTTGTGGATGCGAAAGGCACATCAACATATGTTAAAGTCGCTAACTGCAGGTCAGCAATCTCAGTGCCACTGATCTGTTCACCGATTAGGTGTTCAGCACAGCTGGGCGCATCACAGATCATCGTTGAGTTAGCATCCGTATTAACGGTCATCTTAAACATACCGTTAATACCAAAGCCTTGTTGACTTTCTATGCTCAGATTTACCATACCAGCAGCATCGGTTTGACTATTAGACGTCACCTTAATATCTGAGCCATTCATTTGCTTTACAGTGACCGTTGCAAAACCTAATGTCCCTTTCACTGCACTACCGGTAATATCAGCAGAGGTAATATCAATTTTTGCTGGGATATCAGTCGGATCCGGATCATCAGCACCACCACATCCTGATAGGCCGATCATTGCTACCAGCATAATGCTAGATATTTTACTAAGTTTGGGCTTATTCATGTTTATTCCTCTATACGATTTTGGTTATTTGTTCCGTCTCACCTTGCGCTATTAAAAGCGGTAAGTTGCACCTGCGTAAAAACGACGACCACTGTATGCATTTTGAATAAAGCGGTTTTTAGTATCGTCACCTAGATGCATGTAAGTATCTGATTGAGTGAGGTTAATAACGGAAGCAGATAACACGAGAGCATCAGTCAAGTTATAACTTGCATTGACGTCTACCTGATCATAGGCTTCATTGTAATAGTTCATTTCCCATGAGGCGTTGTAGCCTTGAACCGTTGGACCGCGCTTATTGTATGAGGCGCGAACACTGAATAAGTCATCTTCATAAAATACCGATAAATTCATTTGGTATTTAGAACTACCTATCAAAGGCGACTCTCCCACCTTTTCGCCATCAAGCTCTACATTGGCTTGATTAGTGTTATTGCGGGTATAATTAGCATAAAGACCAAAGCCATTATCAAAGAAGTGTTGGATAAAAAATTCAGCCCCTTCAGAAGAAGCATTCGTACCATTAGCTACAGTACTAAAATCCCTAACTGCAAAATTGTCGCCACTGACATTTACTTGCTCATCACCTGCGTTGGGTAAATTAAATGAAATGTCCGGTGCACTGCGGGTAACATCAATTATTAAAGGCACAACAAAGTTATCAACATCTTTTTTAAATAACGCAATACCAAAGCCAGAGCCAGCTCCGTAGTAGTATTCTAAAGACATATCAAATTGGGTTGACTCAAATGGCGCTAGCTGGTTATTACCACCGGATCCTGTCCACCCTTCGCCATCAATAATTGCATCAAAATTGTCTGCCGATGAGCGATCCGTTGAGTATTCATTCGACGTGTACGTTAAAGTCTGAAACTGGCCTAAATCATCATAACCAGGACGAGCCATGGTTTGTGATGCCGCTCCACGTAGTACCCAGTTGTCATCGATATCCCAGACTATATTAAAGCTGGGCAGTACCTTTGTTTCTGTACTCTCTTTTTCAATAAAAACAAAGTCTTCTACACGTTGTTGGTCGATTGGTAATTCATTGCCATTGTCGTCCTTCCAATCTAATCGGTAGGTGATTTTATCTGATGATCCGGTGGTCGTTTTGGTGCGCACTACGCGTACACCCAAGTTACCCCGTACTTGTGAAAAACGATAATCAGCTTGCATATAAGCCGCTGTAATTTCTTCTTCAACACTATAAACATAGTTAGGTTCTATACGCGTATAATGAACAAAGTTTTCATTTAAATGATCTTGGTATTTATGCCAGTTTACAGCTGGGAATAAGTTCGTATTAATTACATCAGACAAGTTACCTAATGAATCTGAATAAATTAAATCTGCAATATCCGGTATGCCGCCATTTTTAGAATAATCATCATCTAAATCAATGGTGCCTTCAGCTTCACCTTTTGCTATATCAAAATCTGGGGAGAGATAAAAGCTGTTGCGAGTATCGCGATGAATTTTACCTTTGCGATATTTCGCACCAAAATGCAACGTTTCAATTACGCCATAATCCACAAAATAGTCAAAATCAATCTGTCCGTAATCTTCTTCTTGAGTACCGGTCACAAAACTAGAATCGGTGGCTGTTACATCGGGTTCGCCACCAATGCCTGCAGCCAAGTTACTGATCATACTTGGATCCATATAGGTGGTCATGCGCCCATCAGAAAAATCGTAACCATAGTAAAGCGAGGATTCATTTGCATAATAAGCGGCACGATACTTTTGTGAAGGGCCACCTTCAGCTTCGGTATGGCCCAGCACTAGCTTAACGTTGTAATTATCACCTTCGTATTTAGCATAAAAATCATATGTATCAGAGCTGGATTCTTCAATCGTATATTCACCATTAATACGTGGAATAGGAGAAACAGCCTGAGTGCCTGATGCACCAACAGAGTAGTCTATACCTGTAACAAACTGAGACTCTTCATCAACACGGACATCGGTCCAGAAATTATCGTTATTGTTCCATTCTGGGTATTCTAATTGATTTAAAATTGAGTCTTGGCCCAATTTAAAATTAAAATAATTAAAGCCAAGCTCTAAGTTACTAGTTGGTCGCCATTGAGTAGTAAACTGGATCCCGGTTCGATTTCGCTCTTCGTTTAAGACTTCCTGAACCATACTTTGTGCAGCATAACCTTGTGCCCCCCCCTCAACCATTTGATTATCTTTCATTTCAGAATAAAGATAATTTTTATTCATGATATTGATACGCGAGCTTTGTGAGCGATTAGTGCGGTCTTGTTTTGTATAACCCACTAAAACCCCAAAGTCTTCATCATCATTTTTCCATGAATAAATACCGCTAAATTGAGGTTCATACTTATCGGTAATATCAGAATTACTGGTTTCAAAATTAATGATCCCAGAGTTTTTATCCATATCTAGAGGCTTGCGGCTATACAACAAGACCGTACCGCCGATTCCGCCCTCATCAAGGCGAGCTTCTGAAGATTTATATACTTCAACGCGTTGGATCATAGTTGCAGGTAATAATGCGTATGAAAATGAACGCGATGGTTCACCGGGCGACGATGCTATAAAGTTGCCATTTAATTGGGTGAAGGTTAAGTCCGATGATAAACCACGAATACTGACAGAGGCGCCCTCACCGCCATCCCGTTGTATAATGACCCCTGGCACACGTTGCAATGAGTCCGCCACATTCTTATCTGGGAACTTACCAATATCTTCTGCGGTAATGGCGTCAACGGTTGCATTAGACAACCGCTTAATCGCTAAGTTTTCAGCTGCCGAGGCGCGAATACCTCTAACTTCAATTACTTCTAGGTCGTTTTCTGGTGCTTTTTGTTCTTCTTGTGCGTATACGCCATGACAGTTTGCCATCAACGCTAGCAGCAATGCAGATTTCTTAAACCGCCGTGCAAGATCCGCCGATTCACGACTGTTCTTATTATTGGTCATGTTTATCTCCAGTATTATTGTGTGTGGTTAGTTGTGTTAAAGCACTTTAAAACCCATGATAATCCCTGTGGGTAAACCTTAAGGCATTTCAGAACTGGGTTAATAGCTTGTTAAACTGCTTTTCAAGAATAGGGTTCTGTCGAAAAAAGTGATAATAGAAATTCGGTTGCCTCTAGGACAAAATCGGCGTTAAGGTTAAAAAAAGATCCAATCAGTGCTGAGCTAGTTTATAGTCATCAACTTAAATTAATGGCATATAAAAACACTTTTCATATTTATGAAATGTAAAAAATAAAAATAAACAACTGATTTATAAATAAGTTTTATTTATTCTGATAGTATCAACTATTATTAAATATTTTATTGTTAACAACATCGCTGGTATTTTGGAACGAAACAATGCGTAAAAATTTAGAAGTCTGTTTAAACGCAGATGATCATATTCAGTTAGCTGATAATGTAAAAACCGCATTTACAGCTGGCGCCTCTAGAATTGAACTTTGCAGCACAATGCAACTTGAAGGTCTCACTCCAAGTGCAACAGCAATGACTATCGCAGCTCATGCAATGCCCTCAGAAGGCGAGTTGCTTATCATGATACGACCTGTTGCGAATCAATTTATTGTTGATGCAACAATACTGAAGCTAATGCTTACACAAATAGCACACGCGGCGCACGCAGGTGCTACCGGTGTTGTTTTTGGTGCGCTAAACGCCAATGACGTTGATATCGCAGCTACCACATCGCTTATTGCCTGCGCACATAAATATAATTTAGCAACGACATTTCATCGCGCTTTTGATTGTATAGAAGACAGCGAACAGGCAATTGGCCTATTAACTGAACTGGGCATTGATCGTATCCTCACAAATGGCACTAAATGGACTGATGATAAAGGCGTTATGCAAGGTCTTAATCATTTACAAACAATCATTAGCCACGCCAATGATCAGATAGAAATTGTTATTGGTGGTGGCGTAACCACTGATAATGCAAGTACACTTTGGCAACTTGCCAACAATAATTTAGTGTCACTACATGCCTACTCCGGCGTACACAATAAGGATGGCTGGGTGGATCCGTTATTAATTAACGCAATTTTAAATCAACGAACTAACGAGCAGGCTAAAAATGACTAACCACTTTCAACCGCCGCTGTATTTAGGTATTGATGGCGGCGGTACAAAATGCCGAGTCAGGCTTGAAAACGCACAAGGCACCCTACTTGCAGAGGCAGTAAGCGGTGCAGCAAATATTGCAACCTCTGTTGAAGTGGCGCAGCAATCCATTATTGATGCAACAACACACGCATTACAACAGGCTGGTTTAGGGCTATCAACACTTGGGGCAATTTATGCCTATGCAGGACTCGCTGGCGCTGGCATTGCCGGTGCAAATAAAAAGATGGCACAGTGGCAGCATCCATTTGCACAATTTAACTTTTCAACTGACTTACACATAGCCTGCCAAGGTGCCCATGGTGATAACAGTGGTGCGATTATTATTTTAGGCACTGGCTTTTGTGCTGGAGCAATAAAAAACGGTAACGTTATTGAATTAGGAGGCCATGGATTATTATTAAGTGATGGCGCAAGCGGAGGCTGGATTGGTTTAACTTTATTTCGTTATGCATTAGAGGTTTTAGATGGCTTATCCCCCTCAAGCCCATTAATAAATACCTTATTGGCACAGCTTAATTGTGATACAAGTAACCAGCTGACAGAATTAGCACTCAATGCAAAACCCGCTTACTTTGCCGGTTTTGCGCCTTTAGTTTTCGCAATGCAAGATGATCCTTGGACCATTATTATTTTAGAGCAAGCAGCGCGCTATATTACCCGTTATATCGATCATTTAGTTAGCCACGGCTATCACAACATTACATTAATGGGAGGCACAGCCGAGAAAATTACTCCTTGGTTATCTACCAAAGCACAAGGTTATCTATGTGATGCGCATTACCTGCCCGAGCAAGGCGCTATTCAATTAGCCAAACGGCTGGCTTAGGGCTCAATTTGGTCGCGCATTTGCGAGGGGATCTCACCAAATAAGCGTCTGAATTGTTTACTAAAATAGCTAGGCTCAGAAAAACCGCATTGATAGGCTATTTGTGAAATAGGTAAACGAGTTTCAACAAGTAGCTTACGTGCGTTTTCTAAACGTATTTCATTAATAAATTGATTAGGTGTTTTTGCTAAATGTTTTTTAAAACGCCGCTCTAACGCACTTACCGATAAATGAGCAAGCTCGGCAAGTTCTTCAATACAGATATTACGATGATAGTGTTCACGTATATAATTTACTGGCCCTTCAATCGCTCTTACATGCGACAAAGCCTTTGATGTTTTTTGTAAATGTCGTGTAACGCCATAGGTGCCCAGTATTTGACCATCGTCAGCTAAAATTGCTTTTTTGGACGTTGAAAACCAGGCCAATTCACCATTTGAGGTTTGGTTTAGCTCCAAACGATCAGTAACAACATAGCCATTCATTACACGTTTATCGTCATTGACGTATTGAAATGCTAAGTGCTTGGATGAAAAATCAAAATCAGTTTTCAGTAAAATTTGCTCTAATGACTTATACCCTTGATGTTCAATAAAATGTTGATTTGCGTACAGAATTCGACTATCAGAATCCTTCACCCAGAACAAAATATCGGGTAATAAATCAAATGCCGCGATCAGTTGATTTACACCCGCTTTATTTATGATCCCTTGCACTTCCATAATAATATATTCTATAAATATGAATTTATAATAATACATAAAACGCCGATTTTATTGCATTGTCAACCGAATTTTTATTATCCCTTACGCTGTTCATTCTCTATTATCAATAACATGATATTAACTAAACTCAGTAGACGATTACTGACATGGAGCTTTTTTCATGAATAATGCCAAAATCCGCATGGGGATGGTCGGTGGTGCACAAGGTGCATTTATTGGTGCAATCCATCGCATTGCTGCACGCTTAGATGGCTTAATTGAGTTAGTCGCAGGCTCCTTTAGTTCAGATCCAACACGCAGCCAAGCTACTGCTGCAATGCTAGGAATAAATCCAACTCGTTGCTATGACAGCTACCAACAAATGTTTAGCGAAGAAACTAAGTTACCTGCCGATCAACGAATTGATTTTGTGGCAATAGTGACGCCAAATCATTTGCATTTCCCAATTGCAAAGTGTGCGATTGAAGCAGGTTTTCACGTTTTATCAGATAAACCAGCCACCCTAAATTTAGAACAAGCGCTGTTATTAGAAAAAACTCTGCAAGCCAGTGATTGTTTATACGGATTAACTCATACCTACACTGGTTATCCGATGATCAAAGAAGCACGCCAACGTATTACTGATGGCGAGCTGGGCGCTATTCGTAAAATTATTGTTGAGTACAGTCAAGGTTGGCTTGCCACCAGCGAAGATGAAAATGCTAAACAAGCCAAATGGCGTTTAGATGCTGATAAGGCCGGTATTAGTTGTTGTATAGCTGATATAGGAGTGCATGCTGCAAATCTAGCTGAATACGTGAGCGGCCTAGAAATCACCGCACTATGCGCTGACTTAAATCATGTTGTTGCAGGCAGAACACTCGATGATGATGGCACCGTTTTACTGCGCTTTAACAACAACTCTAAGGGAGTTCTTCTTGCCAGCCAAGTTGCCTTAGGAGAAGAAAACAATCTTAATTTGCGTATTTATGGCGATCAAGCAAGTCTTGAGTGGTCACAAATGGAACCAAATAGTTTGTGGCTCAAAAGTCATAACGCGCCAACCACCCTATTACGTGCAGGTGTTGGCCTAAAAAGTACTGCGGCACAAAATTCACTGCGAACACCTGCAGGTCATCCAGAAGGATACCTTGAAGCATTTGCCAATATATATGTCAATTTTGCAAAACAAATTCACGCAAAAAAAGCCGGATACTCAGCATCTAACAGTGACTTCGACGTGCCTGGTATTAAAGAAGCAATTCGCGGAATGGCATTTATAGAAAATGCTGTAGCAGCGTCGAGCAAAGACACTAAGTGGCAACCATTTAAAATTGGATAAAAAATGAAACAAATTAAAGGTCCAGCGATCTTCTTAGCACAATTTATCAGCGATGAAGCTCCTTTCAACAGCTTTACCACTATTTGTCAGTGGGCAGCAAATTTAGGCTATAAAGCTATTCAGCTACCGACTGCAAATTCTCGTATTTTCGATTTAGAAAAAGCAGCCCAAAGCCAAGATTATTGCGATGAAGTGACTAGTATTGCTGCGCAGGCGGGGCTTACAATTTCAGAGTTATCAACTCATTTACAAGGTCAGCTCGTAGCAGTTCATCCGGCATATGATGACATGTTTGACAATTTTGCCCCTCAAGCACTACGCGGTGATCCTATAGCCAGAACTAAATGGGCCATCAATCAGTTAATGATGGCAGCTAAAGCCAGTAAAAATTTGGGCTTAAAAAGCCATGTGACTTTTTCAGGAGCGCTACTTTGGCATACTTTTTACCCTTGGCCGCAGCGTCCAAAAGGACTTGTAGAGCAAGGATTCCAAGAACTTGCGAAACGCTGGCTGCCAATCCTCGACTACTTTGATGAAATGGATGTGGATGTTTGCTATGAACTTCACCCAGGGGAAGATTTACATGATGGCGTAACGTTTGAGCGCTTTTTAGCTGCGACAAATAATCATCCACGGGTAAATATTCTTTATGATCCCAGCCATTTTATTTTACAACAACTTGATTACTTAGCATTTATTGATCTTTATCACCATCGTATTAAAGCATTTCACGTCAAAGATGCAGAGTTTAATCCAAATGGTCGCAGCGGTATTTATGGTGGCTATCAAGATTGGCAAGACCGCCCTGGTCGGTTTCGCTCCTTAGGTGATGGCCAAATTGATTTCAAAAGTATCTTTAGCAAATTAACGCAATATGGTTTTGATGGCTGGGCAGTTCTGGAGTGGGAGTGTTGCATTAAACATCCTGAAGATGGGGCGAAAGAAGGCGCACAATTTATAAAAGAGCATTTGATCCGCCCTACGGCTAAAGCATTTGATGACTTTAGCGCAATGGACACAAATGATCAGCGAAATAAGCGGATATTAGGTATTTAATAAACAGGGTCACACACAATGAATAACAACAATAATGGTATTATTTTTCGGCTTTGCTGCATTGCATTAATTGTCACATCAATGACTTTCGCAATAAGGGCTGGCGTTTTAGGACAACTAGGCGAGCAGTTCGGCCTCACTGGTACACAACTAGGTTGGGTAAATGCCATGGCATTTTTAGGGTTTCCGGTTGCAACCATGCTCGGGGGCATCATTTATAACGCGATTGGTGCTAAAAAGTTGGTTGCATTAGCGTTTATTTGCCACCTAGGCGGACTTATTTTAACTATCACTGCAGATGGTTTTTGGGGATTATTGATCTCTACCTTTTTAATTGGCTTTGCCAATGGATCGGTTGAAGCCGGTTGTAATCCACTGATCGCCCAAATGTATCCTAAAAACACCACCACTATGTTAAACCGCTTTCATGTTTGGTTTCCTGGCGGGATCGTAATTGGTGCATTAGCTTCAAATGCAATGACATCCGCAGGCTTCAGCTGGCAATGGCAAGTTTCGCTGATCCTTGTGCCCACCATTATTTATGGTGCGATGATGCTTAAAGCGAAATTTCCACAGTTTGATACACAGCAAAATTCAACCACCAGCAACTTAAAACACTTACTCTCGCCGCTGTATTTGTTTCTCATTATTTGCATGACACTGACAGCAGTCACCGAATTTGGCACACAGCAATGGATTGAGCAAATCCTTGGCTCGTCAGGCGCTTCGCCTATGGTTATTTTAGCTTTGATCACCGGATTGATGGCATTAGGTCGGTTTTTTGCGGGCCCGATTGTGCACCGCTTTAGTCCATCGGGTGTCCTACTGGGCTCAGCCATTTTTTCAACACTAGGGATATTTTTAATGAGCCAAGCGCAAGGTAATACCATCTACCTTGCCGCAGCACTATTTGCCGTTGGCGTTACTTATTTTTGGCCAACCATGATCGGTTGTGTCGCTGAGTATGCCCCAAAAACAGGTGCACTTGGCATGTCGTTAATTGGTGGAGCTGGCATGTTTGCAATGAGCATCTGGAACCCCGTCATAGGCCATTGGATTGATAATGCGCGAACACAAGCACAAACAACTAGTGTCAGTGTAGAACAAGTTGAAGTGCTCGCAGGACAAGCTGTATTACAAAATCTACTGGTTTTTCCGATTGTCCTGATCATTGTATTTATTGGTCTTCATCTGTTTATAACAAAAAATAAAAACGTTGAAAAATACGTTTAATAGCAACAAGTAACATACAAAAATAAGGGGTATTATATGCTTAAATCAATCTCTGTGTTGTCAATTGCACTGGCTTTTAGTAGCAGTGCTTTTGCTAAGACACCCGATAACCAACTTTCTAAAGAAGAACAAACAGCTGGCTGGCAATTACTGTTCGATGGCAAAGATATGTCGCACTGGCGCAATTTCAAAAGTGAGACACTCAGCCCAAAATGGACCATAGACAATGGCGCAATGTTACTCACTAAAGGCGGCGGCGACATACTCACTAAAAAAGTCTATCGCAATTTTGACTTGAAACTAGATTGGAAAATTAGTGAAGTTGGCAATAGTGGCATTTTTGTTCTAGCCGATGAGTTGGGTAAATATATTTACTCGCACGCCCCTGAAATCCAAATTATAGATAACGAACGTCATTCAGATACGAAAATAGATTCTCATTTATCTGGCTCTATTTATGATTTATTTACGCCACCTACTTCAGCTCACAAACCTGCAACTGAGTGGAACACGGTGCGTATTAGAATGCTTAATGACCATTTACAAGTTTGGCAAAATGATGTCAACACTGCCAGTATTGTTGTGGGCAGTAGTACTTGGAATACCTTGGTTAAAAACAGTAAATTTGCAACTTGGTCTAACTTCGCAACAGCAAAGGAAGGTCGCATAGGTTTACAGGATCATGGTGACAAAGTGTGGTTTAAAAATATAAAAATTAAGGAACTATAAGCATGTCTACATTTGATCATAAAGTACTGGTTGTTGGCTCCGGCGCAGGTGGCGCAATGGCCGCTTATACCTTAACTAAACTAGGCCATAAAGTATTATTACTTGAAGCGGGGCGTGATTACGATCCAAAAAAAGAAAGCCCAATGTTTCGCCGTAACAGTGAAGCTCCTTTAATGGGCGCAGGAAATAAAGACAAAAACTTTGGCTTTTACGATGCAACCGTCGATGGTGGCTGGCAAGTTCCTGATGAGCCTTACACTAACGCCAAAGGCACTGATTTTTACTGGTGGCGTGCACGCATGTTAGGTGGAAGAACTAATCACTGGGGACGTTACTCATTACGCTTTAGTGAACATGATTTTAAAGGTAAAAGCCAAGATGGCAACGGCGCAGATTGGCCTTTCACTTATGATGATATCGCACCATGGTACGACATCACGGAAGAACTAGTGGGTATTTGCGGCACCAATACCGGCCTTGATGATATGCCACCATCTGCACCTGGGGTATTACAGCCACCACCAACGCCGCGAATTCCTGAGTTACTGATTGCTGCCAGTGCGAAAAAACTGGGTATCGCTGCCGTGCCTATGCACAGAGCAGTATTAACTCGGCCAAAAGATGATCGTATGGCATGCTTTTATGCAACACCTTGTGGCCATGGTTGCTCAATCGGTGCGGCGTTTCAAACTACAACCTCATTATTACCTATGGCAAAAGCAACTGGGAATTTAGAAATAATTACTGATGCAATGGTTAAATCAGTCGCTGTTAATGATGACGGTAAAGTAACGGGTGTAACTTATATAGATAAGCAAACCGTAGCTGAAAAAACACTGACAGCAGATATCGTGATCCTTGCTGCTAGTGCCTGCGAATCCGCACGAATTTTGCTAAATTCAAAACACGCCAAGCATCCCAAAGGTTTAGCTAACTCAAGTGGCCAAGTAGGTCGTAACTTAATGGATTCAACCGGTGCTTGGCTTGGTGCGCAAGTTCCAGCATTAAAAGGTCGCCCACGTTATAACGAAGATGGCCACACTGGGAACCATTTATTTATTCCTTGGTGGGGACACAAAGCACATGCCAAAGGTGAGCTTGATTTTCCTCGTGGTTATCACTTTGAGATCAGTAGCGGTTTTAATCAACCTGGCTCTGGAGTCTCTGGCGATAAACGTGGTTATGGTATTGAGCTAAAACAACAAGTTCGTGATGCCTATGGATCTTATGTTGGCTTTGCGCTGCGCGGAGAAATGCTCCCCAACGATGATACCTACATGGAAATTGATGAAAATGTTAAAGATAAATGGGGCATTCCGGTTTCGAAATTTCATTTCAAATGGTCAGATCGTGAGCTAAAACAAATTGAGCACGGCTTAAAAACAGCGAAACAGATCCTTGAAAATCTAGGGGCTACTGTGGGCAAATTACCTGCTGCTGAAAAAGCAATTTCAAAAGGTGGCGAGATCATTCATGAAGTAGGCACCACTCGCATGGGCAGCTCAGCAAAGGATTCAGTGACCAATCAATGGGGCCAAACATGGGATTGCGACAACTTATTTGTGATGGATGCAGGGGTATTTGCCTCTAATCCACATAAAAATTGCACATTAACCATCATGACATTGGCAATGCGTAATTCAACCTGGATAGCCAAACAAATAGAACAAGGAGCGCTGTAACATGCATAATGAAGATCGTGTTGACTCATACAAATATATTTCCGGCATGACACGTCGTGAATCGTTAAAGTGGCTTGGTTTATTAGCCGCAGGTTCCGCCGTATCACTTTCAGCAGGATGTAGTAAAGCGTTAGAAGAGAAAATTAGTGATAAAGGACATTGGCCTGACTTAGATTTACAACCTATAACAGCTAAAGGTTATGGCACTGATCCAAATATGGTTATGCCACCACAATCACCTTGGCCATTGACATTAACTCAAGCACAATTAAATTTAGTTGCGGTGTTAGCCGATTATATCGTGCCTAGCGAAGGTAACAACCCAAGTGCAACTGAGGTAAATGTACCGAGTGTGATTGATGAGTGGGTAAGCTCACCTTATAACGGTCAACAAAAAGACCGCGTTACTATTTTACACGGCTTAGCATGGATCGATGATGAGGCTGTGCTGCGTTATAAAGCACCATTTGTCGCATTGAAAAAAGAGCAACAAACAGCCATCTTAAATGATATTGCTTATTTTGATGATGAAACCCCTGCGCAGTTTCAACGCATTGGTAATGCTTTTTTACGCTTTAAAAACCTTGTACTTGGTGCCTACTTTTGTACACCGCAAGGTTGTAAAGATATTGGCTATTTAGGCAATGTGCCTATTGCAGGCGATTACCCAGGACCTACTGACGAAGCAAAAGCCCATTTAGATAGCGTTTTAGCTGAACTGGGTTTGACCGAGTATGCTTATCAAGATTCAGTTGCCAGTTAACGCTAAGTTATTTTTTAGCTAGCCCAGCCCTAAGCAGGGAGCAATTCCCTGCTTTTCCTCCTAGGTGTTTTTTATGTTCAAAATCAAA
>NZ_JACJFH010000062.1:0-29221 GCF_014164495.1 Pseudoalteromonas sp. SG41-5
CGCAAGCGTGGAATAAATTCATTCCTGATCCTGATACGGTTAAAAGCATATGCTCTAGAGACTGGATCAAATTGACTTAATCTTTATGCAGACTGGTATTACTGAGTTTATCTGGTAAAAATCCGGCCAATTGGGATTCTGTGCATTATCGTTTAGTGAATGGGCAGCCAGGTCTGACTGCCGCATTTCCGACAGCTAAATTGCCGCATCGATTAGACTATGGTACTTCAGGTATTATGATTGTAGGCCTTAACCCTGAATCAACTAAGCTCCTTAATAAGCAGTTTCAATCAGGGACAATAAAAAAACACTATATAGCCATGTTGGATGGCTGGTTATTAAATGACGTAGGTCAAATAAACGCTGCAATAGTCAAAGATAAATTACTCTTTCCATTAGTTAAAATTTGTAATGTGACGGGTAAGTCTGCCGTCAGTGACTATTTAGTATTACAGCGCTTAACATCACCGCCGCGTACTTTAGTGCAATTTACCCCTGTGACGGGGCGTACACATCAATTACGTATTCACAGTCAGAGCATTGGGCACCCAATTATTGGCTGTGATCTGTATAAAAACCAACATAGCCAACAACTGGCTGAGCGCTTACAATTACATGCCAGCGATCTGTTTTTTGTACACCCTCGAAGCTTCAAGCAAACGCACCTACATTGCCCACAGCCATTTTGATTGTAAGAAAAAACAACTTAACTTCCGTGTTTATCTTGCTATAGCTTACTTTTTTGCTCTTTTGACTTGAAGTTAACAAACCGCGCCCCATATTAAGTGCATAACGCAGACACTTTGCAAATTGGAGATATATAAATGACTGCAGCACAAAAAGAAACATTAGGCTTTCAAACAGAAGTTAAACAACTATTAAACTTAATGATTCACTCACTTTATTCTAATAAAGAAATTTTCTTACGTGAGCTTGTGTCAAATGCCTCTGACGCGGCTGATAAATTACGCTTTTTAGCACTTTCAAATGGTGAACTATACCAAGGTGACGCAGACTTACGTGTACGTATCAGTGCCGATAAAGAAAAAAATACCGTAACTATTTCTGATAACGGTATTGGTATGACTCGTGATGAAGTGATCAGCTCGTTAGGTACGATTGCTAAATCGGGCACCGCTGAGTTCTTCAAAAACTTAACTGGCGACCAAAGCAAAGATTCGCAACTGATTGGTCAGTTCGGTGTTGGTTTTTACTCTGCATTTATAGTTGCAGACTTAGTGACTGTTCGTACTCGCAAAGCCGGTGAAGAAAAAGGCGTTGAATGGCAATCACAAGGTGAGGGCGAATACACGCTAGAAGAAATTGAAAAAGCAGGCCGTGGTACTGAAATTACTTTACACCTTCGTGAAGATGAAAAAGAGTTTGCTGATGAATGGCGCCTACGTAGTATTGTAACTAAGTACTCGGATCATATTTCAACACCAGTACAAATGTACAAAGCCGAAGTGCCTGAGTCAGAAGGTGAAGATGGCGAGAAAATTCCAGCCGTACCTGGTGAGTGGGAAAGCATTAACCGCGCCACAGCAATGTGGACGCGTGATAAATCAGAGCTATCTGATGATGAATATAAAGAATTTTATAAGCATGTAAGCCATGATTGGGAAGATCCACTGAGCTGGGCTCACAACAAAGTTGAAGGTAAAACTGAATACACAAGCTTACTGTATATTCCTAAAAAAGCACCATTTGATTTATGGAATCGTGACCGTCAAAGTGGCTTAAAGCTGTATGTACAACGTGTATTTGTAATGGATGATGCTGAGCAATTTATGCCTAGCTACTTACGCTTTGTAAAAGGTTTACTTGATTCAAACGATTTACCGCTAAACGTATCGCGTGAAATTTTACAAGATAACAAAGTAACGCAAGCAATCCGCAAAGGTTGTACGTCACGTACCTTAAAACTGCTTGAGCGTATGGCGAAAAATAAAGCCGACGATTACCAAGTATTTTGGAATGAATTTGGTCAAGTGATCAAAGAAGGTCCAGCAGAAGATGCAGCGAATAAAGAAGCGATTGCTAAGTTACTGCGTTTCTCATCAACACATACTGATGAAGAAGCACAAAACGTTTCATTAGAGCAATACGTTGAGCGTATGAATGAAGGCCAAGACGCGATTTACTACGTTGTTGCGGATTCATTCACTGCGGCGAAAAGCTCTCCACATCTAGAGATCTTCCGTAAGAAAGGTATCGAAGTACTGTTGATGAGTGACCGTGTTGATGAGTGGATGATGAGCCACTTAACCGAGTTTGCTGAAAAACCATTTAAGTCAATTACCCGTGGTGACCTAGACTTAGGTAGCTTAGATGATGAAGAGACCAAAAAAGCGCAAGAAGAGTCTGAAAAAGAAGTTGCAGGCTTAGTTGAGCGCATCAAAACAGCACTTGGCGATAATGTTAAAGATGTACGCTTTACGCATCGTTTAACTGACTCACCAGCCTGTGTGGTCGCTGATGACAACGACATGAGCTCACAAATGCAAAAGCTAATGGAATCAGTAGGTCAAGCTGCTCCAGAAGCAAAACCAATTTTTGAGCTTAACCCTGAGCATCAACTTGTTAAGCATTTAAATGTTGAACAAGACGAAGACAAATTTGCACAGTGGTCACATGTACTGCTTGATCAAGCCTTGCTTGCAGAGCGCGGTACATTAAAAGATCCAGCAGGTTTTGTGACTCGCTTAAATAAATTAATGTTAGATTTGAGTAAGTAATTGCTCAAAAACTAACATTTTAATAAAAAGGGAACTTCGGTTCCCTTTTTTTATGATCTCAACGTAGTCAATTGGTATAAGTTGCTTGAGTATCTGCGGCGCTTATGGAAGAATTCAAGCTTTATAATAAATCATACTGATATGCTTTTTGTAAAATCAGTATCAAACGAGGACAATGATATGCGCATTATTCTTTTGGGCGCGCCGGGTGCAGGTAAAGGCACTCAAGCTCAGTTTTTGATGGATAAGTACGGTATTCCACAAATTTCAACTGGTGATATGTTACGTGCTGCAATTAAAGAAGGCACACCACTGGGTCTTGAAGCGAAAAAAGTAATGGATGCAGGTCAGTTAATTTCTGATGACATCATCATAGGTCTTGTTAAAGAGCGTATTACTAAAGCTGATTGTGAAAAAGGTTTTTTACTAGACGGTTTCCCACGTACCATCCCACAAGCTGATGCAATGAAAGAAAATGGCGTAGTTGTTGATCACGTTATTGAGTTTGATGTGGCTGATGAAATTATTGTTGACCGCATGGGAGGACGTCGCGTTCATCCTGGTTCCGGCCGTGTTTATCACGTAGTTTACAATCCGCCAAAAGTGGAAGGTAAAGACGACGTAACAGGTGAAGATCTGATCATACGTGCTGATGACACAGAAGAAACAGTACGTAAACGTTTAGGTATTTACCATGAGCAAACAATGCCATTGGTTGATTATTACCAAGCGGAAGCTAAAGCGGGTAATACGCAGTATCATCGTTTAGACGGTACCCAAGCTGTTGAAGCTGTTAATCAGCAACTTGCTGAATTATTGGGTTGATAATTCAATCAATAAAAAAACCGCCGATTGGCGGTTTTTTTATGACTGTTATTTGCAAGATTACAACGCGGTTAAAGCACTTATAACAGGGTCATATTTTGGTTCAGTTGATAAATCGGCTACCAACTGTTTATAAACAATTTTATGACTTGCATCTAATACGAACACAGCACGGGTAAGTAATCCCATATCTTTAATGATCAAACCATAGTTTTGACCAAAGTCACGCCATACTGAATCAGATAAGGCAGTAATTTTATCTATGTTCTCGGCTTTGCAAAAACGTTTTTGTGCAAACGGTAAATCAGCACTAATGGTGAGCATGGCTATATTTGGAAATTGCGATGCAACCTTTTCGTTAAAATGCTTGGTTTGAATGCTACAAACACCAGTATCAAGACTTGGAACAACGCTTATTAAAACGGCTTTACCTTGGTAATCGGCTAAAGTAATTGGCGTGAATGAGCCATCAACCACTTTAAAGTCTGGTGCTTTATCGCCTAGTTTTACACCTTGTCCTAATAAAGTGATTGGCTTAGATTGTGCTGATACTTTTCCCGCATCAAGCGTATTTTCGGTCATATCGGCGGCAAAAGCCATTGAACAAAAGGCACTTAAAGCAAAAGTGAGTGAACGGAGCATAAGGTATTTCCTTTAGAGTTAACGCAATTAGGCTGAGTGTATTATAATCATTCATGGACACCAAGAGTTTAATGCAATTTAAAATTGTAATGCATGGTTACATTGATTAACATAAAGCAGTGGTAAATGTTTACATTTTTAATAATAAAAATAAAAGCAATCAGAGAGAGACTATGTCAACATCGGTACTAATTTGTGATGATTCTAAGCTTGCGCGCCGTCAGTTAGCTCGTTCGTTGCCCGATGATTGGGATATTAAAGTTGAGTTTGCTGAAGATGGCGTGCATTGTATTGAGCAAATTAAAGCGTTAAGCCCGGAAATCTTATTCCTCGATTTAAATATGCCGCAAATGGATGGCTACGAAGTACTGCAAGCAATTCAAGAGCAAAACTTGGATATACTAACCGTTGTTGTCTCTGGCGATATTCAGCCGAATGCGCATCAACGGGTGCTCGAACTTGGCGCGATAGACTTTATTCAAAAACCATGTGATGCCCAAAAGCTTGCCGACATTATCGAACACCATGGAATTAAAGATAAAGCAATGCGCGAGCGGCTCTCACACCGCTTAGGTGAGCAAGTTGACCCAGATGTTAGGGATATATACCAAGAGCTGACTAACGTGGCAATGGGTCAGGCTGGAGACTTATTAGCACGGCTATTAAATGTATTTGTTGAACTGCCTATTCCTAATGTCAATATTCTCGAAGTTAATGAACTTGATATGGCGCTGCGCTCAATTGATGCTAATGCAACAACCTCAGGCGTATGCCAAGGTTTTATTGGTGGTGGTGTATCCGGTGAGGCATTGTTGCTTCTAAATGATTCTAGCTTTAAAGAAATTGCGTCCTTGATGAACTATCAAGGGGAGCTCAATAAGAAAATTGAGCTGGAGTTATTAATGGATATTAGTAATATCCTGATAGGTGCAATCTTAACTGGATTATCTCGCCAATTAGACATGACCTTTAGCCAAGGACACCCAGTGGTGTTAGGGCAACATTGTGATGTGTCTGATTTAGTTAAAGCAAACAAATCACGCTGGCAACGTACTCTGGCAATAGAAATTAGCTATGGTATTGAGAACCACAATATTAACTGTGACTTGATGCTGTTATTTACCGAAGACTCACTAAAAACTTTGAAATACAAAGTTGCTTACCTATTAGAAGACTAACATTATGCCTGCTGCTGATTTTAATATGAATGAAATCCATTGGTTAATGGATATGTTTAATACCGTAGATGTTGGTTTAGTGGTATTAGATAGGGACTATAAAGTGTGTATTTGGAATGGTTTTATGGAAAACCATTCGGGTATGTTACCCAGCGCAGTAAAAGATAAAGATTTATTTGATTTATTTCCATCAATTGATGAAAAGTGGTTTCGCAGTAAATCAGAGTCTGTGTTTATTTTGAAAAATCGCTCATTTACTATTTGGGAACAGCAGCCATACATTTTCCGCTTTAAAAATTACCGTCCAATCACGGGTAAAGCAGACCATATGTTTCAAAACGCGACATTTATTCCTCTGTCAAATACGATGGGAGAAGTTGGCCATATTTGTATCATTCTTTATGATGTAACTGATATGGCGGTGAATAAAAAAGAGCTCGAAGAAGTAAATCGTAAACTTGAACAAATGAGTCAAACAGACGCACTAACAAAATTGACTAATCGAGGTCATTGGGAAGATACCCTACGCAAAGAATTTCTTAGGATCAAACGCAGTGGTGGCACAAGTACTTTATTGATGTTTGATATCGATCACTTTAAAAAAGTAAATGATGAACATGGCCATCGTTGTGGCGATGAAGCACTGCGTAACATTGCTGATTTACTGCGTAAAACATTGCGTGAAACAGACATTGCAGGTCGTTATGGCGGCGAAGAATTTGCGGTAACGCTGTTGGACACGGATCGCAAAGGTGCTGAGATATTTGCTGAGCGTTTGCGTAGTTTAATTGAAAATTCATCTTTTTACTTTGGCGAACAACAAATTAAAATGACGGTAAGTGTTGGTTTTGCCTGTTTTCAAGATGAATTTGAGCGCTATGAAAAATGGATTGAAGCGGCAGATAAAGCTCTTTACTTTTCAAAAGAAAATGGCAGAAACTGTATCACGGCGTATAAAGATTTGAGTTAATCTTGATGAGTATAAAAAGCCTTTAAGGCACAATAGTAAAAGGTTTAACTAGCCAAACTAGGTTGCTTTTAATAGGCATAAAAAATGACGCAAAATGCGTCATTTTTTATATTATCACTAGCAATTATCTAACATTCAGGAGGTAAAATAAGCAAGTCTGTTTTTAGTAACCGCATAACTTTTTCAGCGGTATTGCCAATTAACTTACCTTTTATACCTATGTTGCCTACTGAGCCCATGATCACAAGACCTGCATTAAGCTTAGCTGCAATACTTGGGATCACTTGCTCGGCTAAGCCCGCTTTTATGTGAAGGTTATTTTTAAGATCGTGCTCAAGAATTAAATTACGTTGAATGACAGGTAGTTTCTCAAAAGCATTCAGTACTTGTTCGTCTGAAAATACAATGCCTAAGTCTCTTAAAATTGGGGAAACATGAACGGTATAACAAGTATAAAACTGACAGTCATAATGCTTGGAATAAGCTAAACCAGTTTCAATCATATCTTTGTTTAGTTTGTATTTAGTGGCTTTTTCGCTACCTAAATCAAGTGCAGCTAACACATTGGTGTTATTGCGCCAGGTATTATCCGCAGCTAAATAAAGTGGTAGTGGGGTAAAGCGGATCAACTGCCAGTCAAGTTCACTAAATTGACAATGTTCGTCAATATGGCGCGTTTTTATCACCATCTCATAGTTTTCAAAGTCACTCTCATTGGCTAACCATTGCTCGGGCGCTTCATGCCAAATAATATTTAATGAATAATCTGATTCTGACAATTCGCTTTCAAGTAGTGGTACTAATTCTTTTTTGAGAGTAGCCAACCTTGTTTCTTGAATTACTTGCAATTGTTCAGCTGGCGGCGAGAACAAAATATTACCAGCACTTTCATAGGCAAAGGCGACAATATCAATATGTTTTTGCTTACCAATTGCTTTGTGTTTCGCGTGCAAAATAGCAGTACGTGCAAATTCTACTGAATCAATTAGTACGAGAAGCTTTTTATCCATTCTATTCACTCTGTTGTATGGCGTGAATCATCTGATGGACATTGCCCGAGTATATTCAATTCGCCAGAAGTTGACTCTTGTTCCAGTTTTACCTTAAAGCCCCATAGTCTGTAAAGGTGTTTTAATACCTCATGGTGAGACTTTGCCAGTGGAATATCCTGATGTGGCACGTAGCGCAAGGTTAAAGAGCGATCACCTCTAATATCAACATCATAGATCTGAATATTGGGTTCGTGATTACTGAGGTTATATTGTGCTGAGAGCGCAGTCCGTACCGCGTGATAGCCGCTTTCATCGTGGATCGCACCAACTTGTAGATTCGGATCTTTTTCGTGATCGATAATAGTGAATAATTTAAAGTCACGGATAAGTTTGGGTGATAAAAATTGACTAATAAAACTTTCGTCTTTAAAGTTTTCCATTGCAAAGTGCAGCGTATCTAACCAGTTGCTCCCGGCATATTCTGGAAACCACTGTTTATCTTCTTCGGTAGGGTTTTCACAAATACGGCGGATATCCACCATCATATTAAAACCCAGCGCATAAGGGTTAATACCCGAATAATAATTACTATTGTAAGGGGGCTGATACACAACATTAGTATGACTTTGTAAAAACTCTAACATGAATGAGTCAGTGAGTTTCCCTTCATCATATAAGTGATTCAAAATAGTATAATGCCAAAACGTTGCCCAGCCTTCATTCATTACTTGGGTTTGCTTTTGAGGATAAAAATATTGTGAGATTTTACGCACAATACGAATTATTTCTCGTTGCCAAGATTCCAGTAATGGCGCGTTTTTTTCTATAAAATACAAAATATTTTCTTGTGGCTCTGAAGGAAAATGACGCTCGTGTTTTTTAGTTTCCTGTTGATGTGAAGGTATTGTGCGCCAAAGTTCGTTCACTTGTGATTGTAAGTAATCTTCGCGCTCTTGTTGGCGTTTTTGTTCTTCAAATAAAGATATTTGCTGTGGGCGTTTATAACGATCGACACCGTAATTCATAAGTGCATGGCATGAATCAAGTAGGTTTTCGACTTCATCAATGCCATGTTTTTCTTCGCAACGAGCAATATAATTTTTTGCAAATAATAGGTAGTCAATAATAGAGCTGGCATCAGTCCATGTTTTAAATAAATAATTACCTTTAAAAAACGAGTTGTGCCCGTAGCAAGCGTGCGCCATCACTAAAGCCTGCATTGGAAGGGTATTTTCTTCCATTAAATAAGCAATACAAGGATTCGAGTTTATGACAATTTCATAAGCCAATCCCATTTGTCCGCGTTTGTAATTTTGCTCAGTTTGAATAAATTTTTTACCATAAGACCAGTGACTATAGCCAATAGGCATACCAACACTGGAATAGGCATCCATCATTTGTTCTGCGGTGATCACTTCAATCTGATTAGGATAAGTATCGAGGCGATAATGTTCAGCCACGCGGGCAATTTCGTCTTGGTATTGTTGTAGTAATTCAAATGTCCAATCTGGCCCATCGCTCATTCGTTTATTGGTCATATAAATACCTCGCTGTACAGCCTAGGCTGCCCCTTGGTGTTGACGACTCTTCTTGAATAACTCACGGAAAATAGGGTAAATATCTTCAACATTGCGTATATGTTGAATAGCAAAGTTATTATGAGTTTGACAAATATTTTGATACTCACGCCATAGACTCTGATGGGCGCGGGTAGTGATCTCAATATAAGCGTAATAGCGAATGGTACTGAGCAACTTGTTGCGTAAGATCTCTGAGCATTGGGGAGAGTCATCAGCCCAATTGTCGCCATCTGAGGCTTGTGCTGCATACACATTCCACTCGCCAGCGTTATAACGCTCGGTAATTATCTCATTCATTAACTTCAGTGCGCTGGAGACAATTGTGCCGCCAGTTTCTTGGGAATAGAAAAACTCCTGTTCGTCGACCTCTTTGGCTTGGGTATGATGGCGAATATACACCACTTCAATGTCTTTATAACTGCGGGTCAAAAATTGATAAAGCAAAATATAAAAACGTTTTGCCATATCTTTGGTTGCTTGATCCATCGAGCCCGACACATCCATAATACAAAACATCACCGCTTTACTAGTTGGATGAGGCTGTTTTTCATAGTTACGAAAACGCAAATCGTAATTATCAATAAAGGGCACTGCACTGATGCGTTTTTGTAATGCGGCGATTTCTTGCTCCATTAATGCAATAGCAGCTATATCTGGTTCAGGCTCAGCCATTAATAGGCAAAGCTGTGCTTCAAGCTCTGCTAATTGACGCTTTTTACCCGCGCTCATCGCAACACGCCTTGCAAGTGAGCCCTGAAGTGAACGCACAATATCAATATTACTCGGCATACCATCACTACAAAAACCAGCACGATGAGTTTTCATTTGCACGAGTTTGTCTAACTGGTTTTGCTGTAAATTTGGCAGCTCTAAGTCTTCAAACAGTAAGTCTAGATACTCATCTTTAGAAATCGAGAAGACAAAGTCATCTTCGCCTTCACCAGAGTCACTCGCTTCACCTTCGCCGGCTCCACCACCTTGGCCACCTTGCGGGCGTTTAATTTTATCACCGGTTGAGAACTGATCGTTACCAGGATGAATTTGTTCTCTATCGCCCCCTTTACCTTGATGAAAAGTAGGTTCACCGATATCCCGTTGCGGAATTGAAATACTCTCACCGCTACTGGAATCAGTGACACTGCGTTTATTTATTGCATCTGACACCGCTTCTTTGATCTGTTTTTTATAGCGCCTGATAAAGCGTTGACGATTTAACGTGCTCTTATTCTTACCGTTCAGGCGACGGTCTATAAAATGCGCCATAAAGACCCCCTAAAAATACACAGCTGCGTGTTATTGCGATTTACGCACGCGTAAATACCACTCTGATAACAAACGAACTTGCTTTTGGGTATATCCTTTTTCCACCATACGATTGACAAAATCTTCATGTTTTTTCTGATCTTCTGCGGATGTTTTCGCATTGAAAGAAATAACGGGTAATAGTTCTTCAGTATTGGAGAACATTTTTTTCTCAATCACAGTGCGCAGTTTTTCATAGCTGGTCCACAATGGATTTTTACCGTTGTTGTGCGCCCGTGCACGCAATACAAAATTAACGATTTCGTTACGGAAATCTTTTGGATTTGAAATGCCGGCTGGTTTTTCAATTTTTTCAAGTTCGGCATTTAATGCTTCGCGGTTGAATAGCTGGCCGGTATCAGGGTCGCGATACTCTTGGTCTTGGATCCAAAAATCAGCATAAGTGACATAGCGGTCAAAAATGTTTTGCCCGTACTCAGAGTAGGACTCTAAATAAGCTGTTTGCAGTTCTTTACCAATAAACTCAACATACTGCGGGATTAAATAGCCTTTCAAGTGGCTTAAGTAGCGTTCTTCAACGTCGGCAGAGAATTGCTCTCGTTCAATTTGTTGCTCTAATACATAAAATAAATGCACTGGGTTTGCCGCTACCTCAAGTGTGTCAAAGTTAAACACGCGCGATAAAATTTTAAATGCAAACCGAGTTGATAGTCCGGTCATGCCTTCATCAACACCGGCATAATCTCGATACTCTTGATACGATTTAGCTTTAGGATCGGTGTCTTTCAAGCTTTCGCCGTCATATACCCGCATTTTTGAGTAGATACTGGAATTTTCGGGATCTTTTAACCGTGATAGCGTGGTAAATTTTGCCAATGTTTCCAGTGTGCCTGGCGCGCAAGGAGCATTATATAATTCACTATGTTCCAATAGCTTGTCGTAGATTTTTACCTCTTCAGATGCACGTAAACAATACGGCACTTTGACGATGTAAACACGGTCTAAGAAGGCTTCATTGTTCTTGTTGTTTTTAAAGGTCTGCCATTCTGATTCGTTTGAATGAGCCAAAATCATGCCATTAAAGGGCAGTGCACTAATACCTTCGGTGCCATTATAATTTCCCTCTTGCGTGGCTGTTAAAAGCGGATGCAATACTTTGATTGGCGCTTTAAACATCTCAACAAATTCCATTAACCCTTGATTTGCAAGACATAATGAACCGGAATAAGCATAAGCATCAGCATCGTTTTGAGCAAAATGTTCTAGTTTGCGAATATCAACTTTACCGACTAAAGCGGAAATATCTTGGTTGTTTTCATCCCCAGGTTCAGTTTTTGCAATAGCAATTTGATTTAAAATAGAGGGGTAGCGTTTTACCACTTTAAACTGGCTAATATCACCATTAAATTCAGATAAGCGCTTAGTGGCCCAGGGTGACATAATGGTTTTTAAGTAACGGGGCTTTATTCCGTATTCTTTTGCCATCAGCTCAGCATCTTCATTAGGATCAAAAAGCGCCAACGGGTGGTCATTGACCGGTGAGCCTTTAATTGAGTAAATAGGCACTTGTTGCATTAAATATTTTAGCTTTTCGGCAATCGATGATTTACCACCGCCTACAGGCCCAAGTAGATAAAGCACTTGTTTACACTCTTCAAGGCCTTGCGCAGCATGTTTTAGGTATGAAACGATTTGTTCAATTGCATCCTCCATACCGTAAAAATCATTAAAGGCAGGGTAACGTGCTACTACTCTGTTTGAAAATAATCGACTTAACCGTGCATCCTTTGAAGTATCGATCATTTTTGGCTCACCAATGGCCGCTAATAATCGCTCTGGTGCACTGGCATAAGCCGACTTATCAGTTTTACAAATCTCTAAGAACTCAGCGATACTATACTCTTCTTCTTGTGCCGCTTCGTATCGTGCTTGGTAATGCTCAAAAATACTCATGGAAACCTCCGAAAAACCTGCTTAAACTAGGTGCTTACAAATTAAAAAAGAAGCAAAGGTTATTTAAAGCTTAGTCACGAATTTGATTTTTTGTGCAATAAAATTAAAAATTTATGTTAGAAAACAAAAAAGACGCCGGAGCGTCTTTTAAATTGGGCTTGCTCAGAACGAGCAATCAATTATGCGAAGTTAGCGTTCGCGAATTCCCAGTTAACAAGCGACCAGAATGCTTTTAAGTAGTCTGGACGAACGTTACGGAAATCAATGTAGTAAGCATGTTCCCACAGGTCCACAGTCAGTATCGGTGTTACACCGTCTTGAGTTAGTGGCGTTGCAGCGTTAGAAGTATTAACGATGTCTAAAGAACCATCAGCTAATTTAACTAACCATGTCCAGCTTGAACCAAAGTTGTTTACTGCTTTATCATCAAAAGCTGCTTGGAATGCTTCAAAAGAACCCCATTTAGCATTGATAGCATCTGCAACAGCGCCTGTTGCTTCGCCACCGCCATTTGGAGATAGGCTGTTCCAGTAAAAAGTATGGTTCCAGATCTGTGCTGCATTGTTAAATACGCCACCTTCAGAAGAACATACGATTTCTTCAAGTGATTTACCTTCAAATTCAGTACCTGGGATTAAACCGTTAAGTTTAGTCACATAAGTATTGTGGTGCTTGCCGTGGTGAAACTCTAATGTTTCTTGTGAAATATGTGGCTCAAGTGCGTTAATTGCATATGGTAGTGACGGTAGTTCAAATGCCATTTTTTATCTCCATCTTCTTTTGGTTGATAGTTCAAATAGTAATAGTTAATGCCTGTTCAAACAGGGTAGTTACCTATACCAAATGAGATTATAGTGTTACTATAATTGTTGAGTATTTTACTCAAGTTTTAGCAAACAGCAATGCCAAACAGCAGTGCAAATGCAAGACTATTTCGATTGCGGCTTTATTTGCCCACTTTAAGATACATATATGAGGCTTAATGAAAATTTTTCAAGCCTTAATATGTTCAGCTATCGTCACTTTTGAGGTTGTAGATGGAAACCATTGATAAAATTAAACAGCAAATTTCTGAAAATCCAATTATCCTTTATATGAAAGGATCGCCTAAATTACCAAATTGTGGTTTTTCTTCACAAGCATCTCAAGCATTAATGTCATGCGGTGAACCGTTTGCCTATGTTGATATTTTACTAAATCCTGATATCCGAGCTGAATTACCAGCATATGCCAATTGGCCAACATTTCCACAACTGTGGGTTGATGGCGAATTAATTGGTGGTTGTGACATTATCATTGAAATGTTTCAACGTGGTGAATTACAACCACTGATCACCGAAACAGCAGCTAAATATAAAGAAGCTGGCGCTGAATAACGTTTATCAGCAAATCAACAAAAAGCCGCTTAATTGCGGCTTTTTTGTGATTGTTTGTTAGGACCGTGGGGCAGAATAACATGAACACTAAGCCCGCCGTGCTTACGATTGTGTAAGCTAATTTGCCCATGATGCGCTTCGACTATTTCACGGCACAATGCTAACCCCAAACCACTACCAGCGACTTTAGTTGAATAAAATGGGATCAATGCATTGGCCATCACTTGCTCACTCATACCTTTACCTTGGTCGTTTACACTGATATGTGTGCCTTTAATATTCTGTGTAACAGTGACACTTATATGTTCGCTTGCAGAGCCTGATTCGTGAGCATTTTTTATTAAGTTGATCAGTAGCTGCTCGACTTGAGTCGGATCAGCCAGTGTATGCACGTCATTACTTATATCGAGCATAAAACACCATTGATTTTGCAGTTGTGTGAGCAACACTTGCCAATTAATTGCGCTTGGCTGAGGAGTGGGCAGTTTGGCAAATTTGCCATAGCCTTGTACAAAGTCGTTTAAATGTTTGATGCGTTCAGAAATGGTAGCAAACACGCGGCTAAGTCTGGGTTCGTCTACTTTTTCACTGAGTAACTGGCCGCTGTGCAGCATTGACGACATGGGACCCAGAGAGTTATTAAGTTCGTGACTAATGATCCGAATGACCTTTTTCCACACCTCCACTTCTTGACGGCTAAGTTCGCGGGTGAGTTGTTTAAAGACATATAAGTAATGGTATTGATTGTTAAGTAATAACTTACCGGTTGATAAATGCCACGCTTGAGATTCTTGGTCTTCAGTATCTAGCGTAAATAAACCATCACTACCGCGCGTTAAAGCATTGTTTAACTGTGGATGAGCATTTTCAAGCAGGTGTGCAAACTGACTCCCTTCAAGCGCTGTTTTGGCATTAAAAAGGTCTCGGGCACTGTAGTTACTATAAACAATAAAGCCTTTATCATTTTTTAAAATAACGGCTTGGGGAGAGCTTTGTAGCACTTTATCAAGCATCAGCTCGCGCTGATAGAGCCATTGTTTCTCTTGGCGTAATTGCTTTGCAGTTTGATTATACAATTGACACAAGCGGCCTAATTCATCGTTACCGTTATAAGCTAGTAAGGTGGCTAATTCACCGTCTTTAAAATTAAGCAAACCAGTTTCAAGTGAGTGTATGCCTTGCACCAGAGTGCGGCTGAGCCGAAAAGATAAATAACTTGCCAGCAGTGATGTGAGCAGCGTTGTTATTAGTAGTGAAGGCCAGCTTAAATGGGTTAACCAGCAGATGAGCCAAACAGGAATAAGTGCAGAGATGTTACATATCAGCACTATTTTACGAGTGAGAGACAGTGCCGGTTTATTTTTTTCCATTAGTAATCAATCTCAAATTTCTGCAAACGGCGGTACAGTGCTTGACGACTTAAACCAAACTGTCTGGCAACTTTTGCGATCACTCCTTGGTGCTGACGCATAGCTTGTTCTAGTTCTACTCTACTGGGTTCTTGTTTAGCAAAGTTAGTGTGCAGCGGTTGCGATTGTAGAGCAAAATCATCGAGGGTAATGTCGCCATTAGGTTTGAGTACGGCTGCGCGTTTACAGGCATTTTCTAGCTCACGAACGTTGCCGGGCCAATTGTGCGCGAGTAATCCTTGCTCTGTTGTAAGCGATAATTCGCGCTCGCCTAAGAAGTGTTTAGCAAGCGCTAAAATGTCATCTGGTCTTTGCGCTAAACTGGGTAAATTTAGCTCAATCACGTTGAGGCGATAATATAAGTCTTCTCTAAATCGACCTGCATGAATGGCCGCTTTTAAATCTTCATTGGTAGCTGAAATAACCCGAACATTTACTTTTTGTGTTTTTGTTGAACCGAGTCGTTCAAACTCACCAGTTTGTAACACGCGCAGTAGTTTCATTTGCCCTGATAATGGCAGGTTACCAATTTCATCTAAAAATAGCGTACCACCATCAGCGGCCTCAAAGCGACCAATTCGCTGTTTGGTGATGCCAGTATAAGCACCCGCTTCAGCGCCAAATAATTCGCCTTCAATTAAATCATGGGGCAGGGCTGCGGCATTGATGGTCAAAAACGGGGCATGGTTTAAGTGAGAATTGGCTTGAATAATTTGTGCAATGCGTTCTTTACCACTGCCATTTGCACCTGTTATTAGCACAGAGACATCTGACTTAGCGACTTGTATTGCCATATTGAGAATTTTTTCCATGGCGGTACTTTGATACACTAAACCAACTAGGTTGGCATCGGCTAAACTTGATGTTCGCTCTTGCTGGTGGCGCGCATACATTACATTTTGTTGTTTTGCTTGGCCAAGTTCGATTAAGTTATTAACACAGGTGAGGAGCTTGCTATCGTCCCATGGTTTAGGTAAGTAATCAGCGGCGCCGGCTTTGACTAGCTCTATGGCGCTGGCCAGTTCAGTCCACGCGGTGATCAAAATAATCGGTAAGTGCGGGTTGAGAGCTCTTAGTTGATAAAACAACGCTTTACCTTCTTCGCCAGAGGTGGTGTCATTACTAAAATTCATATCTTGAATAACCAGCGCGATACGTTGGTATTGCACTATTTGTAAGGCTTCAAGCTGCGTTTTTGCAGTCACAACCTGATAGTCATGAATTTCTAACAATAATGACAAGGCTTCTAATATGGCAGGGTTGTCATCGACAATAAGTATTTTTTCCATGTGAATTTAATCGCTGTTTTTGTTATCTTTATTTCAAAATGCTACACGGTATTAAACCAGTGTAGCATAGGTTGGGAGCTGCTTTATATTGTTCGCGTGGCGATACTCGGTGATATGTTGGCGGCACGTTTTGCAGGGCCAAACACTGCAAGTAAGCTCATAACAAACACCATAATGGCAGTGCCTGCGATATAGCTCGGTGGCAGTGCGGCAATTGAAAAGTGCTGCATTAACAATTGCCCAAGTAATAAAGCTGCGATACAACCTAAGATTAAACCAACACCACAGATCATCGCATTTTCAACTAAAAAATAGTAAATAATAGCTGATTTTCTGGCACCTAATGCACGGCGAGTGCCAATTTGTTTAGTGCGTTTGCTGATATTAAATAAAGTTAAGCCAAAGATACCTAGTGCGGTGACTAATACTAAAATAGTGATCAGCACAATCAGCATACGCATCATGAGTTTATCTGCAGCAACATATTGATTTTTGAGTTCATCTAGACCTTTTATATTATTGATCACCCGTTTGCTGTAATTTTTTAGCATCAGGTTTTCAACTTCTTTCATCACTGCATCACGTTGGTCTGGTTTGGTTCTAACCACAAATTGGGCAAGACTCTTTGCATTAATATATGGGATGAATGCAAGATTATCTGGGCGGCTGTCTTTAAGCCATGGGCTCATCATTTTTTCAACTACACCAATAACTTTCAAAGGCGTTTCACCAAAATAAATGGTTTGACCTAAACCATTTCCTTTAGGAAATAACTCATTGAGTAAGGTTTGTGAAACGATTGTAACACTCGGTCGTTTATCAACGTTATTTGTTACTAATACTTCATCTTCGCTAAAATTTCTACCCATAACTAGGTTTACACCGTAAGTGTTGATCCCATGATCATCAATAAAAAAATAAGCAGTTCTTACCGACAGGCCTTCTTGCGGGGCTGGTTTTAAACTAAAATCAGATGCGCTACCACCTCCAGATAAAGGAATGCTACTGCTCATTGCAGCATCAATGACTTCTGGTAAGGACCTTAGCATAGTTTCATCAAGCTCAATCTGCTGATTTATATCAACATCTTGTCCAAAGGTCATCACGTTGAATTTAAAAATATCGTGTTCAGGGTAGCCAGTGTCTTGATTTAAAAAAGCGACTCTATCTTGGATAATAAATGCCGCATTACTAACGATTGCTGTGGTTATGGCAATTTGAATTAAGAGTAATATTGCCCCGACTTTTGAGCGGCAAAGAGCATGAAATATAGGTTTGATTTCTAACATAATAAGGCTCCTTATTGGCTCTTGAGGTAAATTGCAGGGTTGGTTTTACACACTAACCAAGCAGGATAAAGTCCGGCTACGATGCAGGTTGTTATAGCGATAATAGGTGCACTGAGTAACATGGTGATATCCATGGTGGCTAAGCTTTCATAGTAACTGTAGCTTTGTCGCACAGCGAGTAAACCAACTTGTGCTATCACAATACCAAGCAAGCCACCTAAAGCCCCAAGCATGGCTACTTCAACTAGATGCTGTAAAAAAACTTGTCGTTTACTGGCTCCTAGTGCTCGGCGCACACCTACCTCCGGTGCCCGACGCAAAAACTTAGCGAGCAATAAACCAAGGATATTGGCTAAGCACACAGCTAAAAACATAAAGCTTAAGCCGACCAATATTTTGTTGTCTTCACTAACCACATTGTTGTATTGCATCCATTGGTTTACATCGCGTAGTTTGTATTCAAGTACTTTACGCTTAAAACGTCCTAATTTTTGTTGTTCTTGCATATAAGCTAATAAATAGTCTGCGTATGCTTGTTTTTGTTTGGCGTCAGATAATAGTGCCCAAAATTGGATCCAAACTTTTTCTGACTGCAGCTTGTCAGCAAATGTTCGGGTGTTTTCATGTTTCCACCCATTGGTATTACCCCACGTTACTACTTCATTAGCCTTAACTAAACTAAAAGGTAGGAATAATTCTTCGGGTTCATTAAATGCGCCATTGTTTAAATCGTAATATTTAGTCGTTAGCTGCCAATGTGCGATAACCCCGACAACTTCATAACTGAGATCATCCAGATAAATCACCTTACCTACAGAGTTTTTACCTGCAAATAATTTGTCATTGAGCTTTTCGCTGATCACCACCACGGATGCCGCTGTCTGTTCTTGTTGCGAAGACCAGCTTCCACCATAAATAAATGATAAATTAAATAGGCTAAAAAAATCGGGAGTGGTTAAACGTGCTTCACCTATAAATGGTTTAATGATGTCTGAATCTATATGCACCGAAAATCCAGAGCGCATCATGGCAATTTTATGCTCAGGTATTGGCGCATTCTGTAAATTAACCGCATCTTGATAGGTCAGTTGTGACGGCAGGTTATCTTTAGTCCACCACGTATTGCCATCATCCATTATTTGTAATTGCACAGTATAAAGTTGATTGCTTTTTTCGGGAATAGGATCCGCCGACATCATATGATAAACGCTTAAACTGGTCATGGTTACACCAATCCCAATAGCAATGGCTAGCACCATTAACATGCTTACCAGTGGTGTGCGCTTAAAACTACGCCAACTTAAATCGAGGTAATGTAATAGCATAAGTTACGCTCCAGCCACATTTTTTAGGTTTTGCGCGCCTTGATACAAGGTAAAGTCGGCAAGTTGACCATCAACCACTTGAATATTACGAGGTGCTCTGCGGGCAAGTTCTGGGTCATGAGTCACCATAATGATGGTCGCGCCGTCACGGTTAATTTGCTCCAGCAATTCCATCACTTGACGTGCCATTAAGCTGTCTAGGTTACCTGTTGGTTCATCGGCTAATAAAAAGCGCGGCTCACCGGCGAGGGCGCGGGCAATCGCTACCCGTTGCTGTTGACCACCTGATAACTGTTGCGGCAAATGTTTAGCGCGTGAAGCTAGACCTACTTGTTCTAAGCACTGTTCAATACGACGTTTACGCTCGCTTGCTTTAATACCTCGGTAGCGCAGTGGCACTTCAATGTTTTCATATAAATTTAAATCAGGGATCAGGTTGAAGCCTTGGAAAATAAAACCAATTTTTTGATTGCGACAATCCGCTCGTTGATTGTCGTTCAGTTTGCCAACATTAATACCATCGAGCAGATATTCACCACTGCTAAAAGGTTCTAACATGCCTGCGATATTTAAAAAGGTGGTTTTCCCGGAGCCACTAGGGCCAGTTACAGCGATAAATTCGCCTTCTTCTACTTGTAAGTTAAAGTCGCGTAATGCATGGGTTTGCACCATTTCTGTTTGATACAGTTTACTAATATTGTTCATTTTAAGCATGAGTTGATCCTTGTAATATGGTTGTTCTTATCTCAGTAATAATGTTGGCGCTTGTTTAAAGTTATCGTAACTGGAGATGATCAGCTGATCGCCTGAGCTAACACCTTGTAGCAATTCTATTGCGTTGATGCTGCTTGCCCCGGTTGTGATATTTACCAGTTGTGCGGTGTCGCCGATAACTTTGTAAACCTGCGTACCACCTTGCTGCATAAACGCACCGCGTTTGATTTGTAAAACGTCATCACGATTTTCTAATAAAATGCGCGCTGTTAATCGCTGGTTTTGGCGAATGCCTTTTAGCTCTTCGTCAAAGCGTACTCGAGTAGTTACTTCACGATTGTTAACTTCCGGCGAAATTGCCGACAACACACCAGTCACTTTTTTTGCCCCGAGTGTGAGCTCAACTTCCATTCCTAAACCGAGTTCGTTGGCGTAACTTTCAGGTACTTGCAGTTGTGCTTCAAAATTACTTAAATCAACCAGCGTCATTAACGGCTGACTTTGGGTAACGGCTTCTTTTTGTTGTACAAGCAGGTTACCAACAATACCGGTGACGCTGGCTTTAATAGTTAAGTTTCTGACTTGACGATTTAAATCATCAACGATCAGTTGTTGGCGAGCGAGATCGCGCTCTGCAGCTTTGAGTTCAAATGCGAGTGTATCTTTAGCAAGTTCAACTTCTTGTTGAGCGTGTTTGTAAGAAAGCTTGGCTCGGGCAAGATCATCAACTGCTTTTTCTAAATCAATTTGGCTGATCAAGTTTTTTTCGATAGAAAGCTTAGCACGGCGATTTTCCCTGTCTGCTGCATTGAGCTCTACTTGGGCGAGATCAAGCGTTTTGGTTAAGCTTAACTTTTGTCGGCGTGCTTCTAAGTGCTTACGTTGTAATTCACCATCAAGGCGGGCTAACACCGATTGTTGCTGTTTTAGTTCATTATTGAGTTCTGGGCTATCGACTAAAGCAATAATGTCATCTTTATTTACTTTATCACCGGCTTTAACTTGTAAATCCACATATCCACGTTCTGGGCTATAAACCTTAGGAGCATTTGCAGCAACAATTTTACCGCTGGCGGCTACATCACGTACTAAACGACTAATATTAACGGTAGCAATCTGTAAAGAAGCCCGGTCAACAGAAATACTGCCTTGATTGTTACCCATAAATGCTTGTGCACATAAAGCAAGTACGGCAAGTGATAGCGCCAGCACTATTAATGGTTTTTTGTAACTGCGTCTTTGCGTAATACTTACATCTTGTCCGCTGGTATCTTTTATCATGAGTGATCCTTAGCTATGTCTATTCTCGCAGTAAGTGATCATCAAGCTCACTACTAAGACAGTGATTGGTGAAACTAAAAATAAACTGAGAATAAACATAAGTTGTGTCCTGTAATTATCTTTTAATGTTTATTCGAATATCATGCCACTATTTAATGTCATGATTTTAATGAAATAATTATTTATTTTTAAATTATTTGGTGTCCGCGGACATAAATTGTGTCCGCTGCGGACACTTTACTATGGCGGCTAAGAAGCTGCCGCAGGCGTCAACAGGGTGAGCAAGCTAAAAACTTACTAACTAGCGTAAATTATGCAAAATGTGACTGTTGTGATGATAATTATGCATTAATTAGTGGCTTTAAATTTACCCATAAAAAGACACTGGAAAGAGTATTTACTCTAATGCGCACTGTGGTATCGACCTTGAACGACAACAAAGAGATTCAATAAAAAAGAAAGCATTTATTTTCGCTACATAACTCAGTGAATATTTATTCATTTTTACTCTGGTTTACGTTAACGTAAACTGCAGGTTTGCAGAGCGGTTATTTTACAACTTGTTAAATATGACACCAGTGTCATAAAAAAATAACGGGTAAAATATCGCTAAATGTTAAAAATAGGCATGAAATAAAAAGATTGTGTTGTGGTGAGAAATATTCAAGAATGTGAATATGTATTCAAGGCGCTATTGACTCAATGTACAATTGGCGATAGTTTTGACTGTCTGCTAGCAAACCGTCGAGAAGGTCATTCATAGCTAGCTGTTGTAGCAAGGGGAGGGGTCTATGTTATACGACTCAAAATTAGAAAAAGATAATTGTGGCTTTGGCTTAATAGCCCAAGTTAATGGTCAGGCAAGTCATCGTTTAATTCGAACAGCGATCACTGGCTTAGACCGTATGGAACACCGTGGTGGTATTTCTGCCGATGGTAAAACAGGCGATGGCTGTGGCTTATTATTACAAAAGCCAGATAGCTTTTTTCGTGCTATTGCCGCTGAAAAAAATTGGCACTTGGGTAAAAATTATGCCGTTGGCATGATTTTCCTAAACTCAGATCCAGTACTTGCGCAAGCTGCAAAAGATATATTGAGTGAAGAACTCGAAAAAGAAACCCTCAATATTCAAGGTTGGCGAATTGTGCCAACAGATGAATCATGTTTAGGGCCAATTGCAATAAAGCAGTTACCTAAATTTGAACAGATTTTTGTTAATGCACCAGAAGGCTGGCGCCCAAAAGATTTAGAGCGTCGTTTATACGTTGCGCGCCGTCGTGCTGAAAAGCGTTTAAGCGAAGATGAAGGCTTTTACATTGCCAGCTTGTCAGGGTTAGTAACTATCTACAAAGGCTTAATGATGCCGGTGGATTTGCCTAACTTCTATTTAGATTTAGCCGATATCCGCATGACCAGCGCAATTTGTGTATTTCACCAACGTTTTTCAACTAATACACAACCGCGTTGGCCTTTGGCTCAGCCGTTCCGCTATTTAGCGCATAACGGTGAAATCAACACCATACAAGGTAACCGCCAGTGGGCTCGTGCTCGTTCATATAAGTTTGCATCGCCGCTTATTCCAGATTTGCAATCAGCAGCACCCTTTGTCAATGAAACCGGCTCAGATTCATCAAGCCTAGATAATATGCTTGAGTTGTTTTTAGCTGGTGGCATGGATTTATTTCGTGCTATGCGAATGCTAGTACCACCTGCATGGCAGAAAAACCGTGCGATGGATGATGACTTACGTGCATTTTACGACTTTAACTCTATGCACATGGAACCATGGGATGGCCCTGCTGGTATTGTGATGTCTGATGGGCGCTTTGCCGCGTGTAACTTGGACCGTAATGGTCTGCGTCCTGCACGTTATGTGATCACTCAAGATGGCTTTATTACCCTAGCTTCTGAAGTGGGTATTTGGGATTACACTGCGGATGAAGTGGTTGAGAAAGGCCGCGTTGGCCCTGGTGAGCTGTTAGTTATTGATACTCAGTTAGGTAAAATTTGGCACTCAGACGAAATTGATCGCGACCTTAAATCTCGCCACCCATATAAAGCATGGCTTGAGGCCAATGTTAAGCGCTTAACGCCGTTTGAGCAGCTATCAGAGCAAGATGCGGGCAACCGTTCATTTGATGATGAAACATTACTGAAATATCAAAAAATGTTTGGTTACACCAATGAAGAACTTGATAGCGTTATTCGCGTAATGGGTGAAATTGGTCAAGAAGCAACCGGTTCTATGGGGGATGACACGCCATTTGCAGTGCTTTCTGAAGGTAACCGTTCATTGTTTGATTACTTCCGTCAAAAGTTTGCGCAAGTAACTAACCCGCCAATCGATCCACTGCGTGAAAACCATGTAATGTCGCTGGCGACCTGTATCGGTAGTGAGCAAAACGTGTTTAACGAGACCACCGGCCACGCTAAGCGTCTACAGTTTGATACTCCAATTCTAATGTATGCAGACATGCAACAATTATTGAGCGCTGATCAGGCTCATTACAGCTATTGCAAAATCGATATCACCTACAGCAAAGAAGAAGGCCTTGGTGATGCAGTAATCCGTATTTGTGACGAAGCGCAAGAAAAAGCAGCTGGTGGCTGTGTCATGTTGTTTTTGAGTGACCGTAATTTTGATGAGAATAAATTACCAATTCCTGCCGCTATGGCTGTTGGAGCGGTACAAAAGCGTTTAGTTGATAACAATTTACGTTGTGAATCAAATATCATCATTGAAACAGGTAGTGTCCGTGACGCGCATCAATTTGCGGTATTAATTGGTTTTGGTGCAACGGCAATTTACCCGTACTTAGCATATGAATCACTGGTTGCGATGAGCGACTCTAAAGTGATCAACAAGAGCTATTGCCAAGTTACGCTTGCTTATCGTAATGCAATCAACAAAGGCTTGTACAAGATCATGTCAAAAATGGGCATTAGTACCGTGGCATCGTATCGTTGTTCAATGTTGTTTGAAGCAGTTGGTTTGTCGGATGCAATTGTTGATACCTGTTTTAATGGTGTGGCAAGTCGCATTAAAGGCGCGTGTTTTACTGATTTTGATGATGACCAACGCAAGTTACATACTTTGGCATTAAGTAAACGTAAATTACTCAGCCATGGCGGCTTATTAAAGTATGTGCATGACGGCGAGTATCACGCGTACAACCCAGACGTCATTCAAACGTTACAAAAAGCGGTGCGCTCAGGCGAATATTCTGATTACAGCGTATACGCAGATCTTGTTAATAAGCGCCCAATTGCCACATTACGTGACATGCTTGCACTGAAACTGCCAGCAGAAGGGATCAGCATTGATGATGTTGAGCCAGCAACTGAGCTATATAAGCGTTTTGACTCGGCGGCAATGAGTATCGGTGCTTTATCGCCAGAGGCGCATGAAGCGCTTGCAATTGCGATGAACCGCTTAGGTGGCTGTTCAAATTCAGGTGAAGGCGGCGAAGACAAACTACGCTATGGTACCGAGAAAAACTCACGTATCAAGCAAGTTGCATCAGGTCGTTTTGGGGTAACACCACATTACTTACGCAGTGCTGACGTTATTCAAATTAAAGTAGCGCAAGGTGCAAAACCAGGTGAAGGCGGGCAATTGCCGGGCGAAAAAGTAACCCCGTATATTGCTAAGCTTCGTTACTCGGTACCGGGGGTGACCTTAATTTCACCTCCACCGCATCACGATATTTATTCGATTGAAGATTTAGCTCAGCTTATTTTCGATTTAAAACAAGTAAACCCTAAAGCGTTGATCTCAGTAAAACTAGTATCAGAGCCAGGTGTGGGCACAATCGCCACTGGTGTTGCTAAAGCATATGCTGATTTAATTACTAT
Organism: Pseudoalteromonas sp. SG41-5; assembly: GCF_014164495.1. Classification (NCBI taxonomy): domain Bacteria; kingdom Pseudomonadati; phylum Pseudomonadota; class Gammaproteobacteria; order Alteromonadales; family Pseudoalteromonadaceae; genus Pseudoalteromonas; species Pseudoalteromonas sp. SG41-5. The sequence continues at coordinate 24,681 of NZ_JACJFH010000062.1, forward strand.
TTCAGGCTATGACGGCGGTACTGGCGCAAGCCCGCTAACGTCGGTTAAATATGCGGGTAGCCCGTGGGAGCTTGGTCTTGCTGAAACACAACAAGCGCTGGTTGAAAACGGTTTACGTCATCGTATTCGTTTGCAAACTGATGGTGGTTTAAAAACCGGCCTTGATATCATCAAAGCAGCTATTTTAGGTGCAGAGAGCTTTGGTTTTGGTACGGGTCCTATGGTTGCGCTTGGTTGTAAGTACCTGCGTATTTGCCACCTAAATAACTGTGCAACCGGTGTAGCAACGCAAGACGAAACATTGCGTCAAAAACATTTCCATGGCCTACCAGAAATGGCGATGAACTACTTTAAGTTTATTGCTCAAGAAGCCCGTGAAATTATGGCAAGCCTTGGGGTTGCCAAACTAACAGACTTAATCGGTCGTTTTGATTTACTCGAAGCGATTGAAGGTAAAACTGCAAAACAGCAAAAAATTGATTTATCGTCAGTGATTGCACAGCCGAATAACCCAACTGGTGAAACCTTATACTGCAGCGCACCTAATACGTCACATTATTTAGGTAAGTTGAATGAAACCTTACTTGCTAAAGCTCAACAAGCAATTGATGAGAGCAGCGGTATTTCACTGGTCAGCCGTATTTGTAACACTGACCGTTCAGTGGGCGCGATGTTATCGGGTTATATAGCCGATAAGCATGGCAATCAAGGCATGGCGGCTGATCCTGTCTCGATTGAGTTACACGGAACCGCTGGTCAATCATTTGGTGTATGGAATGCTGGTGGCCTAGAAATGACCCTAGTCGGCGATGCTAACGATTACGTAGGCAAAGGCATGGCGGGCGGTAAGCTGGTTATTCGCCCACCACTGGGTTCGTCATTTGAAAGTCACAAAGCGACCATCGCAGGTAATACCTGTTTATATGGTGCAACGGGTGGCAAGCTGTTTGCTGCAGGTTGTGCTGGAGAGCGTTTTGCGGTTCGTAACTCAGGCGTGCAAGCGGTTGTTGAAGGCGTAGGTGATAATGGCTGTGAGTACATGACCGGTGGCGTAGTTTGCGTGCTGGGCAATGTAGGCGTGAACTTTGGTGCAGGTATGACCGGTGGCTTTGCCTATATTTTGGATGAGCGTAATGACTTTGAAAAACGCATCAATCCAGAGCTAGTCGAAGTGGTGCTGTTAGATGAGCTAGCGTCACACCAAGAGCATTTGCGTGGTCTAATTGCTGAGCATTTAGAACTAACAGGCTCAAGCCGTGCAGAAACTATTTTAGCCAGTTTTGAAACGTATTTACCAAAATTCAAACTAGTTAAGCCAAAATCAAGTGATGTGAAAAGTTTACTCGGGCATCGCGCTCGTAGTAGTGCTGAACTTCGTGTTCAAGCACAGTAAGGGGGTAGTATGAGCGAGAATGTATATCAATTTATAGACGTGCAGCGGGTTGATCCCCGCAAAAAGCCAATTTCGTCACGTAAAAAATCATTTGTTGAAATTTACGAACCCTTTTCAGAGAAGCAAGTAAACTCACAAGCGGACCGCTGCCTAGATTGTGGTAATCCGTATTGTGAATGGAAATGCCCAGTGCATAACTATATCCCACAGTGGTTAAAGTTAATTCGTACTGGCCGTATTCTTGAAGCTGCGGAGCTATCACACCGCACAAATAGTTTACCAGAAGTGTGTGGCCGGGTGTGCCCGCAAGATCGTTTGTGTGAAGGTTCATGTACATTAGACGAAGAGTTTGGTGCAGTAACAATCGGTAATATTGAAAAATATATTACTGATACTGCATTTAAAATGGGCTGGAAGCCTGATATGTCGTACGTGGTATGGACCGATAAAAAAGTAGCTATCATAGGTGCCGGCCCTGCAGGCCTAGGTTGCGCTGATATTCTAGTGCGTAATGGTGTAAAACCAGTGGTATTTGACCGTCATCCAGAAATTGGTGGCTTGCTTACTTTTGGTATACCATCGTTCAAACTTGAAAAACAAGTCATGCAAAAACGTCGTGAAATTTTCACCGAAATGGGGGTTGAGTTTAAACTTAACACTGAAGTTGGTGTTGATATCACTATGGATGAAATATTGGCCGAATACGACGCAGTATTTTTGGGAGTGGGGACTTATCAAAGCATGCGTGCTGGCCTTGAAAACGAAGATGCACCAGGTGTACATGATGCATTACCGTTCTTAATCGGTAATACCAACCGCGTAATGGGCTATGATGAGTCTAACCAAGCTTATCTTGATATGGCTAACCAAAAGGTTGTGGTACTTGGTGGTGGTGATACCGCGATGGACTGTGTACGTACCTCAATTCGTCAAGGTGCGGCAAAAGTAATCTGTGCTTATCGTCGTGATGAAGAAAACATGCCAGGTTCAAGACGTGAAGTGAAAAACGCCAAAGAAGAAGGTGTTGAATTTACTTTTAACGTGCAACCAACCGGTATCGTACTAAACGACAACGGCCATGTTGCAGGCGTACAAATGGTGAAAACCCAAATGGGTGAACCAGATGAAAAAGGCCGTAGCAGAGCTGAAGTGATCCCGGGTTCTGAGCATGTGATTGAAGCCGACCAAGTACTCATGGCGTTTGGTTTCAAACCACACAAAATGGATTGGTTAGAAAAGTACGATGTAGAAATAAACCACTGGGGCGGCATTAACGCACCAGAACAAGGTGAATTTACCCATCAAACAACTAACCCTAAAATCTTTGCTGGCGGCGATATAGTGCGCGGCTCAGACTTAGTAGTCACCGCAATCTTCGAAGGGCGTAACGCCGCCGAAGGGATCATGGACTACTTGAAAGTGTAACGTTTTAAAGGTTTGAGAATGTAAAAAGCAAGCCAGATGGCTTGCTTTTTTTATGGCTTGGATAGTAGAGTTTTAAGCGCTAAGTCGTAAGTTTTAAGTTTACTCGGTGTTAAATTAAGCTGGGTCGGTAGGGGGACAACTAAACCCAACGAAAAAATAGCCAACCAGTTAACACAGGCACGAGGAACTAAGAAATGATAGACCCTTTTCTTTTGATGATATAATTCTGAATTGCGATGATACTCAGAAACAAAGCTGAAGATTATTTATCATGCTGCTGCCTTTTAATACACTTTGTTTATGGTCAGAATTGCGCGGTGACTGAGTATCGTTAATTCCCCTCTCACATTTTACGCCCAATTAGATTAGTGTTGGCACTATGGTGATAAATGAATTGTTTTTATTGAAAAAGATAAATTAAAAAATAATGATTTTAGTTATTTAAAAAAGTGATGCAGGTTAAGCTACATATGGATGAACCCAAGAAAAAATTAAAGCAGCATTTAGAGACGTATACACCGACTTGTATTGCTATTTTTAAACGCTTTATTTCGAAGTACGAAATCACGATGAAAAATGAGACCGGACGTGTAGAGTGTATTTGCGAAGTGTTTGATGAGCATAAGTTAGCGCTGACATTTATTACCTGTACTGATATGGCAAACCATAGCCAAGTGCTTGAGGATTGCGATGAAGCTTTTATGGCGAAACATGAGTTTATCAGTCGCGAATATCATGCACAGTATATGGCTTATTTAAAACAGTATATTGCAAAAAATGATATTGATGAAGATGAGTGTGATGCTTATGATAGTATCAGCGAACCCATTATTATTGAATGGCTGTCGCAATGTTGGTTGATGGCTAATAACGATAATAACTCAGACTATAATCTTTTTTATTTTATACACCGTTATCCAAATGAACCGACAATAAACTTAGTTAATCAAGAAAAATTATCGCTATATGAGTTAAATAGTGATAGGTAGATAACGTGTGTGTTTGGGCTCATATAATAACAATAGGTTGAGTGTATGAATCTTATGAAAAATGTGATGAAACTGACTTTTGATAATATCACCTTATCTATAACACAAGAATGCCAGTTTTTTCGATATAAGAGCAAAGCGCCATATGGTTATAAATCCCAACTCATAGCTTGCATACTTAATAGTCCCGCTGTTTCCTGTTGATCCATATCATCCTTATACATTTGCCTAGCTATAGTGAATACTTCATAAGTTAGGCCGTAGCTTCTTACGTATTCTATAAAATCTAGTAACTCAAACCTATCTACGTCGCCGTTTATTAGTTTATCTTTAAAAAACTGTATATCGTCATCCATCTAGTTCTCTTTTAATTAGCACATAACAAAAACATCAAAATGATTTAGTACGTTTTTGCAATTGTTAAGGATGTTTATTATTATCACTTAGTTAAATATTAAAGATAAGCTAAATTTATGTATTTGATACTTTTATATTTGAATATGAGTATAGTATTAGAAAATGAATCTAACTTTACAGCTAGTAAATACTTGTCATTAGTGACTGAATAGTGATTTTTATCAATGTTACTACAACCAACTTACATCTCATTGATCTGCACCAGCCAGACTGGACACTTCATTAAGCGACATTTTTATTTTCAAAGTTAACTGGACTTAGATACCCGAGAGCACTGTGCCTTCTTGTCCGATTATAATCAACCTCGATGTATTCAA